>CANJSM010000014.1 GCA_947477015.1 Legionellaceae bacterium | reverse complement strand
CGTAGGTTGGGCCTTGGCCCAATGGCGCTTCCAAGAGGCGCCTATTTTTTTAACAATTCATAAGCAAGCACTTTTCTTGTTCACTTTTTCTGTTGTAATTTGCGGTATTTTATTTTAACTCGATGATTTCATGCTGAAATCAGTTTCCATTTTTTGTATGATTTGTTTTGCGAACATGTCATTAAAAAGGAAACTGATTTATGAAGTTTAAAGAAAATTATCAAATCATTCAATTTAATAATTACAAACAATACTTGGACCAAGGTTCAATAGAAACGTTATCACACGTATTTAACTCTGAAGGTTGTAAACAATTAATAAATGAGTCTTGTTGGTCACTTCAAGCACAGACACTATACAACCCATTAAAAACATTATTGATATTTATTAAGCAAGTCCTCTCTAGTGATAAATCATGCAAAAATGCCGTTTGCAGTGTCATAGTAAATGAATTATCAAAGTCGGGCGTGTTGGTTGGCAACTCAACCGGGGCTTATGTTAAAGCTAGGCAACGTTTGCCAGGTACAGTTGTGCATGAGCTTGTAAAGCTTGTTGGGACAACGCTTGTTAAACAATCTCCTGATGAATGGAAGCCATACGGTCGTGATTTAAAAGTATTTGATGGAACAACGATTACAATGCCGGATACGGAAGCTAATGTCGCACAGTTTTCTAAACACAGTAATCAAAATAAAAATGTAGGCTTCCCGCTAGCACGCCTTGTGGCAGTGATGTCATTAACGACGGGTAGTGTTATTGATTATGCGATAGGCCCATGTAAAGGAAAAGGCACTGGTGAATCATCATTACTCAGAGGTATTTTAGATTGCATTCAAACAAATGACATTGTATTAGGTGATCGATACTATCCTCATTTTTTCTTGATGTGCGACTTAAAACGTAAAGGCGTAGATGGTGTTTTTCGTGGCGCGGCTCAACGATGTTATGATTTTCGTCAAGGAAAACGTTTAGGAAAGTATGACCATATTGCAGCATGGAAAAAACCTATAAAACCTGAGTGGATGAGTACTGAGGAGTATAAGTCTTACCCTGATACCTTGGACATAAGGGAGTTTAAAGAGGAAGGTGTAATTTATGTGACAACTTTTTTAGATTCCAAAAAATACACTAAAAAAGAACTAAGGTTGCTTTATAAGCGAAGATGGGAGGTGGAAACGAATCTGAATTTCATCAAAACAGTCATGGCAATGAATCGGCTTACTTGTAAAACACCTGCTATGATTGAGAAAGAGATCGGCATTCATTTTTTAGCTTACAATATGATTAGAAATCTTATGGTAAAAGCAAGTGTTAAACATAAACTTCACCCAACTCAAATAAGCTTTAAAGGCACTATTCAATTATTAAATCAATTTACGCTACTATTTCACAATGTGAAAAAACAACAAAAAATCATCTTATATGAATATTTATTGGATTATATTGCTAAAAACAAAGTCAGTAATAGGCCAGGAAGAGTTGAGCCTAGAGCTGTTAGGCAAAGGCCTAAGTCGTTTCCTGTTTTAAAACAAAGTAGAAAAAGTGAACAAGAAAAGTTGTTGCTTATGAATTGTTAAAAAAATAGGCGCCTCTTGGAAGCGCCATTGGGCCTTGGCCCAACAACGATCCTGGATTGAATACTGCCGTTGGGCCAAGGCCCAACCTACCCTCCTCACCAAGATGCTTCAAGTTTAATCTTAGATAATACAATATCGCTTACCTGCTTGCTTTTTGAGACGCCCTGGGTTATGTTTGCGCCCGTCAAATTCAACCGAATGGATCGTTAATGAAAATAAAAATAATATCGTTTTTTTCTTGTC
Source organism: Legionellaceae bacterium (assembly GCA_947477015.1). Lineage (GTDB taxonomy): Bacteria > Pseudomonadota > Gammaproteobacteria > Legionellales > Legionellaceae > DDPF01. The sequence continues at coordinate 30,238 of CANJSM010000014.1, read as the reverse complement.
TTCTTGTGCTTAGCTCAATCAATGCCTTCTCGTATCAATACCCTACCCCTGAATATCGCCTTTATCGAATGGATAAATTCTCCATAAATGGTGCATTGGGTTACCTGGGCGGTGAATCAAATGAATACGTCTATACTCAATATGGTCAAACACTGAGTCAATTAAATTGGCACATTAACAGCGCACCGATTGTCAAAGGTGAAATCAATATGGATTTCTTACCGTGGCTTTCAGGCAATGTGAATGGATGGAGCACCATGGACACGGGTAAAGCCAAAATGGATGATTACGACTGGATGAATCCTTCGCAGTCAAAATGGACCCATTGGTCTCATCATGAAGATACCGATCTGAACAATGCGTATAATTTTGACCTTAATTTGCGCGGATGGTTTCTACAAAGTCAGCAGTACAAAATAGGCTTAACGGGTGGCTACCAACAAGAACAGTTTGATTTTTCAGCGAAAGGCGGTTGCTATCAATATGCCAATGGCTTGTATAGTGGCTGTTTTCAAAACGGTCTAGCCATGATTGATTATCAACAAAACTTTGAAGCAACTTATTTGGGGCTCACAGGGAAATACCTGATGAATAACCTTGAATTAAATGCTACGGTCAAGTTCAGTCCTTGGGTCCATTCCAATGACGTTGACGAACATTATGCACGCAACCTAACGTTTACCGAAGAGGGCCTACAATCTACTTTTTCATCGGTCACAGTAGGTGCAGGGTATTTTCTTAGCCCGTTCTCACAAGTGTTTGTTGAAGCCGCGTATAATCAATTTTCCAATGGTAAAGCAGATACTGTGATTAATGACAATAATGGCGATTATTTTCTTATCAATAACAGCGCAGGACTGGGCAACACCAACTATACGCTCGCGTTGGGATTAAAATATGCTGCGGGTTGATTATTACTTTTAGTCAATATACGGTCTTTGGGAACGACGTGAAATAATCCAGATTGTTTCACGTCGTTCCCAAAGAAGACATTTCACCCAGCCCTTTTTCTATTAATTCGCACACTCTTAATAGTATTTTCACTCAGTTTCAAAATTTCAATTTGATAATTCTCAATGCAAAGGCAACATTCAGCCGGAGGGATATAACCTAAATATTCAATGATCAATCCGCTGAGCGTACGAGGGCCCAACAATGGCAAATGCCAATTTAATAATCGATTTAAATTACGCAAGGTAATGCTGCCATCGACAATCACAGAACCATTGTCTTCGGGCGTAATGTCTTTGCTGAAAGCCGCAATGTCTGTTGTAAATTCACCTACAATTTCCTCAAGAATATCTTCCATGGTCACAAGGCCCTGTATGTCACCGTATTCGTTGACGACAAAACAACTACGCCGCTTCATTCGTTGAAAATTAAGAATTTGCACATTTAACGGAGTAGCCTCAGGAATAAAGTAGGGTGCTTCAGCAATTTTTAACAAGCTATCCATATCAAGACGCTGCTCTAGAACAAGATTCAATACACTTCGCAAATGCACCATACCAACTAGATTATCAATGCTGGTTCTAAAAAGAGGCAATCGAGTGTGCTGAGCTGTTTCTAATTGCTCAAGTAACTGACTCCAAGGTTGATCCAAATCAATCCCTACTACTTCAGACATGGGCACCATGATGTCTTCAACGCGCGCCTGCTCTAAATCCAATAAACTAATTAACATGCTCTTATGCTCAACAGGCAACAATCCCCCTGCCTCATGAACCACCGAACGTAACTCCTCTCCCGTAAGTGCCTCACGCAAGCCTTTATCAAGAGACACGCCGCACAAACGCAAAAGACCATTCGCCACGCTGCTGATCAAATAGACCAATGGCGCAAAAATTATCAATAATATTTTTAACGGTAAAGAACAGGCAAACGCTACTTGCTGTGGGTACAATGCAGCCAACGTTTTAGGGGTCATTTCAGAAAAAACTAGAATAATAACAGTCAATAAGGCGGTCGCAACCAAAACCCCCAATTCGTCATAAAAATGCTGACCTATCAAGGTCGCGGCCATCGATGCGATAATGTTGGCCAAGGTGTTGCCAATCAGAACCACACTTAACAAGCGCTCAGGATGAGCTAATAACTGATTTACGCGTATCGCTTGTATGTCATTTTTTTTCACTAAAAAACGTAATCGATAGCGGTTTAGCGACATCATGCCTATTTCAGACGCTGAAAAAAAGGCGGCTAACACAATTAAAAAAAGTACTAGTAAGATTAGAAAAGTTATAGAGGGATGCACGACTATCCTTAGTGTTTGATTGATACGAGTATAACTGGGTTCACAGCATTCGCAAAGACAAGGGGGAGATTTAATACCTTCCTATATATTCACTCTGTGGTATCATTTACCCCATCGAATATTAAAACAAAAAAGGCAAAATCATGTTTGAAAACTTAACTGAGCGCTTAACGCGAACCTTTAAAAACATCAGTGGGAAAGGACGCCTGACCGAAGACAACATGCAAGACGCGCTTCGCGAAGTTAGGTTGTCTCTCCTTGAGGCCGATGTTGCTCTGCCCGTTGTCAAAGACTTTATCGATCAAGTCAAACAAAAAGCGCTAGGCCAAGATGTTGTCACTAGTTTACAACCTGATCAAGCGCTCATCAAAATTGTTCATGACGAATTAATTCATTTAATGGGCAATGAGCGTAGTGAATTAAATTTTAAAACGCAACCACCCGCCGTGTTTTTATTGGCCGGATTGCAAGGCTCTGGTAAAACAACCAGTGCTGCAAAACTAGCTCGATATCTGAAAGATACAGAAAATAAAAAAGTCATGATGGTCAGTGCTGACGTGTATCGACCCGCAGCAATCGAACAATTAAAACTACTGGCCACACAGCTCGATGTCGCCTTTTTCCCGGCGAACGCCCAAGAAAAACCACTGGATATTGTTAAAAAAGCCCTTGATACCGCTAAAAAACAATTCATGGATGTGTTGATTGTTGATACCGCGGGGCGAATGCACATTGATACCGACATGATGACTGAAATCAAAGCGATTCATCAAGCCATCAAACCTGCAGAGACCTTGTTTGTTGTCGATAGCATGACCGGTCAAGATGCCGCCAATACTGCCAAAGCGTTTCATGATGCACTGCCGCTCACCGGTGTTATTTTAACAAAAACAGACGGTGATGCCCGCGGCGGTGCTGCGCTCTCAGTGAAACAAATCACAGGCCAACCCATTAAATTCATGGGTACCGGTGAAAAAATAGAAGCGCTTGAACCGTTTCATCCTGAACGCGTTGCCTCTCGAATTTTGGGCATGGGCGACATTCTAACCCTGATTGAAGAAGTTGAACGCAAAACAGACAAAGCCGCTAGTGAAAAATTAGCTAAAAAAATTAAAAAAGGCAATGGCTTTGATTTGGAAGATTTCAGACAACAATTACTGCAAATGAACAACATGGGCGGCATCAGCGGCATGATGAGCAAATTACCCGGCATGGGGCAATTGCCACAACAAGCGATGAGCCAGATTAATGATAAAAGTATCGCGCAAACCGTTGCCATCATTAATTCCATGACCCCTAAAGAACGACGTATTCCAAAACTGATTGTTGGCTCCAGAAAAAAACGTATTGCTATGGGATCGGGTACACAAATACAAGATGTTAACCGCTTACTCAAGCAATTTACTCAAATGGAAAAAATGATGAAAAAATTCACCAAACCGGGCGGCATGCAAAAAATGATGCGCGGAATAGGTGGAATGGCTGGCTTAAAAGGGATGCTGCCAGGCGGCTTTAACTAACAAATGTAAAAAAATTAATACAAACACTTCCAATGCCGAGTTAATTTTCGTACAATACACGGCATTTTTACGTAATCACGTTATAAGCAGAGGAAACAATGGTCGTTATACGTTTAGCACGAGCCGGCGCCAAGAAGCGCCCTTTTTATCATATCGTTGTGACTGATAGTCGCAGACGTCGGGACGCAAACTACATTGAAAGCATTGGTTATTTCAATCCTGTTGCGCGTGGACAAGAAATTCGCCTGCACTTGGATATCGAAAAAGTATCTAGCTGGCAAGGACAAGGCGCTCAATTATCTGATCGCGTTGCTTCCTTAATTAAAGAATTTAAGAAAACTGCTGTTGTTGCAGTAGCAGCGTAAATTGAATACGAACTCTGAATGGTTGGTTGTTGGTCGATTTGGTCGCCCCCATGGGATCAAAGGTTTTATCACGGTTGTATCTTTTACAGAACCCCGCGAAAACATATTGAACTACACGCACTGGCATGTCAGCATCAATAATCAATGGCAACCACTGAACCTTGTGAACACCACAGTAAATAATAAGTTTATTTTGGCACAAGTTGAGGGTTACACTGAACGAGAAGACGTTGCACGACTAACCAATCATGAGATCGCTATCAAACGCGAACAACTGCCCACGCTGAAACCAGATGAATATTACTGGCATGAACTTGTGGGTATGGCTGTTGTTACTCAGGAAGGCATTGAGCTGGGTTCTGTCAGTGAAATCATTGAAACAGGCTCAAACGATGTTCTGGTTGTCATGGGTGAGCAACGCTACTTGATACCCTTTTTGCCAGACGATGTGATTCTGCAAATCAATTCCAGCCAACGATTAATCACCGTCGACTGGGATCCGGATTTTTAGTTCATGCTGCATTTAGGCGTAATTAGTATTATGCCCGAGATGTTTGCCAGTCTGAACCATGGCATCACTGGGCGAGCCCTTCAACAAGGTCTCGCTAAGCTAGACTGCTGGAATCCACGTGACTGGGCCAGCAATGCTCATCGGCAAGTGGATGACAGGCCATATGGTGGCGGCCCGGGCATGGTTATGATGTATGAACCTTTGCATGCTGCAATTTTGCACGCTAAAAGTCATATGCCAAAAAACTGCAAGACAATTTATTTAAGTCCGCAGGGTAAAACGATTCAGCAAGCTAAATTAAATGAAATTGCCGTCAATGAGCAAGGACTGATTTTTTTAGCGGGACGCTATGAGGGCATTGATGAGCGCATCATTACCCATCATGTCGATGAAGAATGGTCGTTAGGCGATTTTGTTTTAAGTGGTGGCGAACTAGCCGCGATGGTATTTATAGATGCCATAGTGCGTCTACTGCCGGGCAGTCTTGGACACGCGGGATCGGCACAGCAAGATTCATTTATGGATGGATTGCTGGATCACCCCCACTATACACGTCCAGCTGTTTTACCGAGTGGACGAGTGCCGGACGTATTACTAGGTGGCAGCCATCGAGACATCGAGCGCTGGCGAAGAAAACAAGCGCTAGGAATAACTTGGTTGAAACGACCTGATTTATTAGAGCAAATGCAATTGACTGATACAGACAAGCAACTGCTTGTTGAATTTAAATATGAACACGAGGAGTGAGCAATGACCAATATTATTGACCAAATCAACGCTGAGCAAATGCAAGGCAAAACTATTCCTGAATTCAATCCAGGCGACACTGTGTTAGTTCAAGTTAAAGTAAAAGAAGGCACACGTGAGCGTTTACAAGCATTTGAAGGTATTGTCATTGCTAAACGTAACCGTGGTCTGAACTCTGCTTTCACCGTGCGTAAAATTTCTCATAACGTCGGTGTAGAACGCGTTTTTCAAACCTACAGCCCAGTTGTAGACAGCATCACTGTTAAACGTCGTGGTGACGTACGTCGTGCTAAACTGTATTACCTGCGTAACTTAGCTGGTCGTGCTGCACGCATCAAAGAAAAATTGGTTGCTAGAAAAGTTATCTAGTTCAATCATTGGACCAAGGCCCTATCTACAAACACATGTAGGCTGGGCCTAGGCCCAGCATTCCCCCTATTCAAATTCGAACTTCCAAACATTCAGTTAAACATATACAGTTCTGCATGACGTGAGAACCAGAGTAATATAAAAGGACTTTACAAATGCAGGGAAATATCGAGCAAGCATTGCTTCTTCGAACGCTACAATCGAAATCAACTCATGACACAACTATCTATATTGATCCAACAATCAATTGGGATTTATTTTACAAATACATATTGCGTCATCGTGTTTGGCATCAAGTACACAACGCCCTGCTTCCACTGAATATTCAAAACAAAACGATGCTGGCTCTAACAAAAAAATGTCAACAAGACAAGCACCGAATTTTAATGATGGCAAGAGAAACCGTCCGCATTGCGCGTGCCTTCTCAGCCAAAAGCATTAAGCATTGCTTTGTTAAAGGCACATTATTAAACATGCATCTTTATGGTGGACTAATAACACGTCCATGCAATGACATCGATGTTTGGGTCGACAATACAACTTATTCTAATGCAATTGAAGCCCTCACCTCACTAGGTTATCAAAAAAAACACCCCACTTATTTATTAGAGGGATTTAAAAAAGAATATTACCTGCGGCATCACCATGACATAGCTTTTTATCATCCCACCCATCATGTATTGGTGGAATTACACTTCAGGCTCAGCTATTTTGCAATGGAATTTTTTCCGTTATCATCCACCCCTCTTCAACCCATCCAATTAATGAATACACCCATTCTCGCACCAGATGATGACTACCACCTTCTCTATTTAATGCTACACGGTGCCATTCATGGATGGATTCGTCTACGTTGGTTGCAAGATATTGCTTTATTTATTGAACAAAAAAGATGTGATCTTGACCGCATTATGGCCCTAGCCTCAGAACTTCATTGCGAGCATATCGTTGAACAAAGTTTACTGCTGGCCAAACATTTTTTTAATGTGAAGATCCCCCTCACACAACCTAGTCTGCGCAGCCAACAATTAGTCAGGCTGGCTCAGCAGTTCATTGCAGCCGACTATGAAATGACGGATGGCATTAAAAACCCAATCCTGTTTTTTAAGTATAGATTTTATCTTGGCAAACTTGCTGTGCGCCATCTAAAAGTTAGTGCCGTATTAAATGATTTATTTAAAATAGACTATTTATTCCCATACATAACGTTTCCAAAGAACTTCTCGTTTATGTACTATGTTTGCTACCCGTTATGGGTCATCCGATATGTCATGAAACATGTTTTTAGCTTTCGCTAAACCAGCCACCCTCAGCTAAACTAAAGAATTCCTAAAACCCGTCGATACAAGAGTAAAGTATCGGCGGAGCAATCAACCATGAAACAAACTATTCTTTTGGCCGTTGCACTAAGCTTTGCCAGCTCAGGCACATTTGCCCACTGCGATCTAACCCGCTACCCCTGGGAGAGTGAGCTAAAAATGCACATAAAACCTACTGCAGCCGCTCACTCATTGGTTTATTGTGGTGACATATATGGGTATATCAGCACCAATCAATACGACACTATGGTGCGCTATCAACGAGCCAATGTAAACATGATCCTGACCTTAAACGGGTCATATGTTGATGCTCCTTGTGTGCCTTATCAGCGCTAGGGTGCATAGATAACGAAACCGTTCAGCCAGAACCCCCAAATCCTATACACCAAGTGAGCGAAAAATCTCTGATTGTTAATGAGTACGCTGAAGGGAAAGAATTACCCACATATCGAATGGTTAGAAATATCATACCCTTGGGGAAAGTCGACCAAAAAATCAATGTCGCTATTCATCCTCTCCTCGCCTCTTGCAACAGAACCAAAAACACGTATACGTCGGGCACCGTACTAAGCCGCTAATAAAGCAATTTCGTGTTTTTTTACATGAAGCTTATCCAATAACATAGGCTGAATCCCGCGCTTGTATATATAACTCAACTTAGCTGGAACTACACCAAGAATCAGCTTATACACCAGAGAGCATAATCTTTATAAAAGCTATAACCCCTCCAAGAGTTCACTCGATGCATTAAGAAAATAAATCGGACTAATGACTTAGATTGACAAGACCAAAGTTTATCTGCTGTAATGCGACTGAAATGACAGCGAACAGGGATATTGTTATTGTCCCCTGCCTAATTCACCAAACAAGAGAAGTTATGCGATTTAGAAAGGATATTAATGGGTTAAGAGCTATCGCTGTAATTGCTGTCGTATTATTCCATTTTAATTATGCATGGCTCCCCGGTGGTTATGCTGGTGTTGACGTATTCTTTGTAATTTCAGGTTTTTTAATGACTGGAATTATATTTGAGCGGATTGAGCAAAAAAAATTTTCTATCTTAGAGTTTTATCTTGCCAGAGCAGTAAGAATTTTACCTGCATTAACTGTATTGTGTATAGCTTTACTTATATTCGGGTGGTTTTACATGACACCATTAGATTATAGAAGCTTAGGTAAACATGTAGCTAGCAGTTTGAGTTTCGTTTCCAATTTAATTTATTGGAGAGAAGCCGGCTATTTTGACATGGCATCACATGAAAAATGGTTGTTGCATACATGGTCATTATCTACAGAGTGGCAATTTTATATAATATACCCAATAGTGCTTGTTATAATGCGCAAGTACACTTCAATGATAAATATGAAATTAGCGGTGCTGGGTGGCATCGCGTTAAGCTTTTTATTTTGCATTATTACGACTCTTAAATGGCCAAACGCTGCTTATTATTTATTACCAACACGAACATGGGAAATGTTGTTTGGTGGTGCGGCGTATCTGTATCCATTGAAAATCAAAGACGTTAGTAAGAAGACGCTCGAGTGGTTTGGTCTAGTACTGATCCTTGGGTCCTACATTTTTATATCAAAAAATAGTTCATGGCCAGGTTACTTGGCTATATTCCCTGTTCTAGGTTCTTTTCTGGTTATTCAGTCACAACAAAAGCACAGTATTATCACTGGCAACTTGGTATTTCAAAAAATAGGGACATGGTCATATTCTATCTACCTTTGGCATTGGCCTTTAGTAGTGGCTATTTATTATTATTCACTGTCTGGAATTTGGATTTATGCCGCAATAACAATGTCTGTCATTATGGGTTTTTTAAGTAACAAGTATATAGAAAAAATTAAGCTCAAGAATGTAAAGAGCCATTTGTTAGAGGTTGACGCCGGTGGCAGCCGCGGAGCTTTATTAAGCTATTCGAAGCCGCTAAGCATAACCAAATGGTCTACCCATATCAATATCTTGCTATCAAGATATAATTTTGTTTACATTTCCATGCTTGTAGGTATGAGTGGTAGCTTAATCTATTTGACGAATGGATGTGAATTTCACTATTCGGATGAAATTATTGTAGCAGCGAAAGAAGCTTTAAATACAAACCCATATAAATGTATGACAGGCGAAAACGAAAAAGGGGAATTAAAACCATGTTATATTGGTAATAAGGAAAAAATTAAAGCTATCATTGTAGGAGATAGTCATGCAGACGCTTTGACTACGGCATTATCGAACGCATTTGATTTAAAAAATGAAGGTATTATTGCCTTCACCAAAGCATCTTGCCCATTTGTTATGGGGGCGAAGAGCGCATACAACTCTGATTCATGCTACATAGAAAATGGCTTAAGATTAAAACAAATTAAAACTGAATTCAAAGGAGTGCCCATTTTTTGGGTCGCTAGGACAACAGCTTATATATATGGCCAAACAGATCCGAAAAGAGTAGTAGAAGGTAAGACTGCTCCAGCTATTTATTTTGACAAACCTAATCCAGTCGTAAACGCTCAGCTAATTAATGACTGGAGAGAAAATCTTAAAAAAACCATTTGTGAACTATCAACAACAAATCCAGTTTTTTTGGTTCAACCCACGCCTGAAATGGGGAGAAATATTCCAAATACATTAGCACGCAATCTATTATTAAACAAAAAAGATGACCTATCGCTGGATTATGAAAATTATTTAAAACATAGTGCCGTGGTTCGAAAATTAATTTCAGCAACGTCTATTCAATGCGGTGCAAGTGTTCTAGATCCTGTAGACTTTCTATGTGCAAATGGTCGTTGTAAAGCTCAGGCTAATGGTCGCCCCATTTATTACGATGGCGACCATATGAGTGAATATGGAAATAAGCTATTGACGCCCATGTTTATTGGGGCTATGAGCGCGGTTGCTTAAGATGCTAAATGGGAAAATCGTTAGATTAGTGCGATCCTGCCCTAATTTTTCGGACACCTAGCTAAGAGAGTAAAATCTAATAGCAGATGTGAATAATGCGCAATAATAACACTGAAGTACCAATGGTCCAAATCTGTTAGAAAAGGATTTTCCGCTCAAAACAAAACTAAAAGTGGGTGAGAAACATATCCAACGTCTCGACTGATGAACGCTTGCTATACTTAGCTGTCGTTATCGACTTATATTTTCTCTTGGCAGATGGTTGGGCTATATCTAATCGGATGACTCGTTTTAAGTTAAAATGGCCGCCTAAAAATGTGGGCTATTTTTGATCAGGATCAATGTATATTGCATTTACTTTCAAAAATAATTATCAACTAATCGCCATTTCACAAGAAAGTTTCTGTCTTGATTGAACGCGCGCAGTGGCCATAAACATGACATCCCTCAATACTCTAGTTGTCTTGTCTATTTCTGCACTGGTTAAAGTCGGATGTACCAAAAACATTAAGCTAGTCTCACCAAGGCGGCGCGCAACAGTGAGACGCTCGCTCGGCCGATAGCTGGTGTTATCAAAAGCTTTCTCAAGGTAAACCTCTGAACAAGATCCTATGTAACAAGGTACACCTCGTTCGCGAATCGCCGTTAAAATCCCATGCCGGTTCCAACCTACAGCTAATTGCTCAGGAATAACAAAGACATAACATTTATAAGCAGCGTGTTCACTATGGTGTGGAATTTCAGGGACTCTAAGACCAGGCAGTTCTTCAGCTACAGACCATATTCGTTGAGCATTACTAAGGCGTTTAGCATGCCACTCTTTCATGCGTTTTAGTTGAATTCGACCTATCACCGCCTGTATTTCTGTCATTCGCCAATTGGTTCCAAAATTATCATGGACCCAATTGAACTCCAATGTGCTTTTTGATTTTAGTACGGCTTCTCGTGACTTACCATGATCCTTATACGACCACATTCTAGACCAAAGGGCGGGGTCATTTGTAGTCACCATCCCTCCTTCTCCACTGGTTGTCATAATTTTATCCTGACAAAATGACCAAGCACCTATGTGGCCAATGGAACCAACCGAGCGTCCCTTGTAAATAGCTCCGTGAGCTTGTGCACAGTCTTCAATGACATATATATTCTGTTCACGCGCTAAATCCATAATGGGATCCATGTCACATGGCCAGCCGGCTAAGTGCACGCAAATAATGGCTTTTGTTTGTCGTGATAAAAGAGGTCTAATCGTTTCAGCCGTGATGTTTTGACTGTTTTCATCTACATCGGCAAAAACAGGTGTGGCGCCTGCGAGCACTATGCATGATGCAGACGCAATGAAGGTTCGAGACGTTACAATAACTTCATCACCTACACCAATATCAAGGGCTTTTAGAGCGACATCAAGAGCAACCGTGCCATTCATTAATGCAACGGCATAATCGACTCCACTCCACGCAGCAAAATCTTCTTCAAATAACTGACACTCTGAACCCGTCCAATAATTCACTCTGTTTGACAAGAGAAGGGTTCGAACGGCATCTGCTTCTTCTTCAGTATAAGCAGGCCATGATGAAAAGGTTGTATTTAACACGTTATCCCTCCCGTATTATCAAAAAAAGTACAAGCACGCCTTACACATCGCTCGCAGCGGTCCCTTCAAATCTTTCCGCTGTAACTTGTCCTTCGGAATGAATACCCTCGCGCATAAAAACTTTTATAATCGTCAATAAAAGAATTTTAATGTCCAATAAAAATGAGCTGTTATCAACATACCAGACATCACACTCAAATTTCTTTTCCCAAGACATAGCATTTCGCCCATTCACTTGCGCCCATCCTGTAATACCTGGGCGCATTTTATGACGACGCAACTGATCTTTGTTATAAAGGGGTAAGTACTCCATCAGCAATGGTCTAGGACCTACTAGACTCATCTCACCTTTAATGACATTCCATAACTCCGGCAATTCATCAACACTCGTTGCGCGAAAAAATTGACCTAGTTTAGTTAGCCGTTGCTCATCTGTTAAATAGTTTCCTTGAGAATCCACAGCATCTGTCATTGTTCTGAACTTTATGATTTTAAAGGGTGCTTGATTCAAGCCTGGGCGTGATTGGCGAAAAAAAATGGGGGAACCTAATCGAAAAAAAATGAGTCCCGATGCTAGTAGCATAACAGGAGACAGAAAAACTAGTAACAACCCAGCAACAACGATATCAAACAAACGTTTAAACATTTAGCCTCACACTCCCTGAGAATAGATTAAAAACCACTAAATTCTGTTTATAGGTTATTGATCATTCGTTTTTCCATTCCAGCTATCTCAGTTCATCCTCATGCTTATTGCGCTGAAATAGATCGTTTTAGATCCAGCGGACAAGCCGCGAGACGTCGAAATTTAAATGGTAAACAGCCCCTACTCAATAAGATACTCACAATTTATAATGCTTGCTGCCCATGAATAACCAACGCCAAATCCCACCACCATCACTTTTTGACAACCGCTTAGTGTTCGGTTGTTTTGTGCCTCTTTTAGTGCAATAGGAATCGTCGATGACACAGTATTACCACAAAAATCCATTGCTAACAAAAATTTTTCAGAAGGTATACCTATTTTTTTTCTCAAATGCTCTAAAATATATTGATTTGCTTGATGAAACACAAACAAGTCAATATCATCAAGATTTAATTGTTCACGTGCCAATAATTGCATGACTGATTTGGGAACCGTATCAAGAGTAAAACTAAAAATCTCCGGCCCTTGCATTCTTAAAAATGGATCAGCATCAGTTTGATCAAATGTACGCATACCGCGGCCTTTAACACAAAGGTTCATCCACCCTGAACCATCTGTGCCAAACAAAACCGGCGAAATGCATGGCTGATGATGAGAAACGCTAGTGATCCATGTGGCTGCGGCTCCATCTCCAAAAATAGTTCGAACTGATTTATCAGACTGATGCATTAATTTTGAATAGGTATCTGCTGTTAACAACAATACATTGTTCGCTTGTTTAGACTCGATTAAACCTTTTGCTATAGACAGTCCATAAACGAACCCAGAGCACCCTAAATTAACATCCATCGCGCCAACCGACATATCCAAATCTAATGCATTTTGGATTATGCAAGCAGTAGTAGGCAATAAATAGTCTGGAGTTTGAGAACAAAACACCACAAAGTCAATTTTCTCTTTAATGCTTGGATTACTACTAAATAATTGATTTGCAGCAGCAATGGCCATATCAGATGAAAATTGACTGCTCGCACAAATATGTCTTTTTTTGATTCCTGTTTTGCAAAATATTTTATCCGCTGAAAAATCAGGGAAATCTATTGCAAGCTGTTCATTTGACAGCTCCATAGAGGGAAGATAATATTCAATAGCTTTAATTGCTGCATATGACATAGTTTAAATAAACCTCTTTGCAGGCACACCAATAACAGTTGCGTTGGCAGGCACATTCCGCATCACTGCACTACCCGCGCCAACAATAGCTGCATCACCAACATTTACTTTTGGAATCACGCAAGCATGGCTACCTATAAAAACCTTCTCCCCAACAACAACATACCCAGTTAAATCAACCTGTGCGCAAAGAGTACTCCCTTTACCAATGACCACATTATGTCCCACTGTTGCAGCAGCATTAATAAATACGTAATCATTTATTTCTACATCATTTGAGATATAAACAAATGGAGCAACAACAATCCCTTGCCCTTTGAGGGATGACAATACAATAGCTGATGGGTGTATTAAATTAATAAATTCTGCGCCTTTTTTTGTTAAATATTCACTGCATGTTACTCGAGCCAATGGCGACCCTATTGAGCAAATAAATACATCATTTGGCTCTGGGTTATAATCAACAATTGTTGAAAAAGCATGGGAATTAATATCGTCTATGTATCCCTTGAAGTTAAACTTCATGCTATCAAAATAAGGACTAGCCCATGCATATAATTCTTGACCAGATGCTCCTGCACCCACAATAATTAAATCTCTCATAGAGTTCTCTTTTGTCGCATCAATCTAAGTAACATTTTTCACCTTCATTATTAGATAGCTATTTACCTTGAAAAAACTTGTTATATAATCTCGAAAGTATCATTAAGTTCAATTAAATCCATATAAACCCGCTCAAAAAACCAAACCCGCTCCTCAAGTGAAGAAAAATAACCTCGAGAAGAACTCTCCATTTGCTGTATTCCCTGATGGACCGACTCACAGATTACCTTATCCTCTGAAAATACTTTTCGATTAAATGTTGTTGCATTCTCGTTGAAAGCAGCAACAACCGGGTGGCCTATTTTGGATCCATTTGTTGAAAAAACATGGCTAATGAATTTTGTTTTTTCGCTGGAAATAGGAATAAACTGTTGAATACTGATGGTTGTTCCAAAAGCTGACGCTATTGTTAAATTTGGAAATATGAGTTGATGAAAATAATCTTTAACATGCCACGGCCTATCAGCATATATGCTTGAAAGAGCACTAGACTTATTCAAATTCAATTCAAACATCATGGTCGTTGAAGAATGATATTTGCTCAGTGCAAATTGTGAGTCAATAATGCCCACTTTCCATAAAGTATCAGAATGCACGGAGCGAACATGGTAGTCTTCAAGTGTATTTTCTACGTTAATTTTCCAATTAGCGTCGATTAACATCTCATTTGTATCTATTTTCTTCCCAAGGGCTTCACTGACAGTAAGTAATAAGTCCCTTGTCGGGTTATCAATGAATGTATCAATTGGCAAACCCTCTGCACCTAATCGTATAAAAATGAATTTACCTATTTTTTCAACATCAAAGGATTGAAGTCTAGATTTTTGAACATCCTCATTTTGAAATGTTTTTCTTCCGGGAATAGCATAAGGCTCGCCTTTATGATTGTATGTCCAACCATGATATGGGCATTGTAAAGGTCCATTTCCCTTTGTTTCAATGCAGATTTTACTGAATCGATGTAAACAAACATTTTTAAACGCTTTTATGCTACCTGCAAAATTTCTCAAAACAATAGAAAGGCCTAACAGCTCAAAAGTGAAGTAATCCCCATCATTCATCAACTCATCTTCAAAGCACGCAAACTGCCATACTCGCGAGAAAAGATTGCTTTGTTCTTTTGCGAAAAAATCATTATCGTAAAAATAATTCAGCGGTATTAGTGTTTTGGATTTATCCATGACAACATTCCTAAATTGCTGTATATCCACCATCAACGATCAGGTGGGTTCCAGTTATCCAACGAGCAGCCGGAGACAGCAAGTAAGCGACTGCATTGGCCACATCATCTGGTTCACCTAAGCCTAATGGATGCGCCGCTTTTATCTCATCAATTTGAGTTTGCCCCATTTTTTCAAATAATTGCTCTGACATCGGAGTGTTGATAACGCCAGGTAGCACAGCATTGACGCGGATTTCCTCTGGAGCCAACTCGATGGCTAATGATTTAGTAGCAGCAAGAAGAGCACCTTTACTCATGGCGTAGGGCGTAATGGCCGCTTGCCCAACAAGTCCCACTACAGATGACATAAATACCACACTGGCTGGCTTGGAACAAACCAATTGATGACGAAAAGCTTTTGCAAGCAATATTCCCGTCGTCACGTTCATTTTGATGATATCAGCTATGTTATCCGCAGATAACATACGTAATGGTCTTGTCATGTGAATGCCCGCACAGTGCGCAAGACCACTTAGTGGCCCAAATGATTGCGCAATCTCTTGAAGTTTGGCTGGAATTGAGTCAAACAACATTAGATCAAGTGGACTGATCACATGATCGTTGATTGACATCATTGTTTTTGTTTCTTCCAACGCAGCAACATTTCTGCCTAACAAAATGACGCGAGCCCCCATACTAGCGCAGGTAACCGCACAAGCACGACCGATCCCGCTCGACGCACCCGTCACTAATATAGTTTGCCCCGATAAACTAAATGCTCTATTCATTTTCATAGTAACTCAATGGCAATATTCTGGTTTGATTCAGTTGACACGCTACCGTAGCCCACGATAATCCAACACCAAAGCCCGCCAAAATAAATTTAGATGGTTGAGCCAATGAAAGATTATCAGCACAAAGACACATTGTAAGAGGAATTGAAGCCACGCTAGTATTTCCATACCCTTCAAGATTGATGGGTACTTTTTCAGGATTCAAACCCAATTTTTTTATCAAATACTTCAACATAAATGCGTTGGCCTGATGAAAAAAATAGGTATTTACATCATCAACAGACCATTTGGCCTCAGCTAATGTTTTTAATATGGTTTCTGGGATTTGTTTAATTGTAAAGGCAAACACATCTGGTCCACTCATGAACAACTCAGATTTCGATCGATAATTTCCCGAGTCGTCATAAAATCGTTGGCAAGCGTTACTTTCAGTTCTAACACGAAAGCCACCGGCTTCTACCATTAATTTATCAGCATTAGAGCCATCTGTTCCATAATCAAAAACAATCGGGTGCGCATCTTTATCATATTCGAGTAGCGTTGCAGCACCTGCATCGCCAAACAAAAACGCCACTGTTTTATCATGTTCCGAGACCAATTTAGAAACAGTGTCACCTGTTAAGAGCAACGCTCGTTTGAAAGCTCCCGTACATAATAACTGTGCGGCAACAATCAAGCCATATACATAACCTGAGCAACCTAAATTAATATCAAAGGCCATCACATTGTTTGATAAACCCAGCTTGCTCTGCAAAATACATGCCGTTGCGGGTAAAACATAATCCGGTGTCTGAGATACAAAAATAATAATATCAATGGAGTCCGCAGCGCATTCTAAACTAGTCAACAAATCAACAGCTGCTTGGTAACACAAATCTGATGCGCAGGCTGATTTTAGAACCCGCCTTGTTCTCACTCCGGTGTTATTAATGATTTGGTTAATCTGTTCCAAAGGAAAATGTTGAACCGTTGTGTTATCAATTTCACACGACGGCACACAAGCGGCTATACCGGTAATATTTACATTCTCGATAATAGGCATCGGTGTTCTAATCTATCAATAAAGCAACAACATCATCAACGACGGATGCTTGAGTTAGCTGGCTAACCTTAAGAGGTCTGTTAAATTCCTCGTCCGCAAGTGCAATCAAACTAATTAGTACAATAGAACTCCAGTCAGTAGTACTTTCATGGCCTTTTAATGTTCCTAGTGGTAGCTCATTAATTTCATCTAATTTCAGTAAAACAGTTTGTTTATTCATTTAATTATATTCCTTATTAACACAATAATAATCTGATACACATGGTTGATTAATTCCGTTTCTTTCATCAACTATAACTAACATTACAAACAGTGCAAGAAAAATAACTTGATTTTCTATTGGGAACAATTTAAGGGGTGGTGCAGGAGAATGCTTTTGAAAAAATATATCTTTACTTAAGATAGCTCCTTTATTTATTAAGGGTGGTTCTCTGATAATTATCGTATACATTTAGCTTTATGCCGAGAAAGATGTGAAAAACAAACAACACCCATTGATTTTATTTGTTTTTGAAATAACGTAGCATCAGCTTCATACCCCAAATTGTCAAGATCATTCACGCTGAGTGTTCACCCAAAGCAGTACTTTCTGAATAATGCATTGAATTACAGCAATATATGCCTTTATTTCTATCTTTAAAAAATTATATATATAACCAACAAAGGGAATATTCCATATTGCTTTTCTCATAAAGGCCATTTTACGTAACCGTTTTAAAAGCAATATCAACTCAAGATCATCACTACAGAAACGTTGAGCTTCTCGCAACCAACCCGTTTTTAAAAAATACTCATTTTTTTGCATTACTAATCGTCTTGCAGGATTAGTTGTCTGAGAAACATTCTTATCGTGATGCCTATATTTAACAAGCAATTGATCAATATATAAAATATTACCCTCAAGCAAAGCTCTAAATGCCAAACATCCATCCTCCTGCATATTTTTTGAATCTATTTCACCATATTTCTTATAAAGATTTTTATCAATTGCTAATGAGGCACCTAATGCCCAGCATTCTATACCCTGTTTAAAATCTGTAATAGTTTGAGAAAAAAGAGGTTTTGAGGGAAAAATCGGCCCTAAATGAGTTCCAATTGCATCTATTTTTTCCGCATTCGAAAAAACTGCTCTAGTTTTATCATCAGAGGTCTGCCATACTTCATGTATTTTAGTAACCCTATCTACATCAGAGATATCATCTCCCGCTGCCATCACAATAAGTTTGCCCGAAGTCATTTCCAAAACAAAGTTAACATGTCCACAGATACCTAGATTTTCTTTATTTCTATTTAGAATTATAGTATGCAAACCTCTATAATTTTGCACCATATTTTCTATAAGATTGTATGTGTTATCGGTAGAACAATCATCGGACAGAATAATTTCTAAAGGTGAATACGTTTGTTTAAAAGCAGCCTCAATTGCTTCCTCAATATATTTCTCTTGATTGTAGGCTAGCAATATAAAACTGATGAGTGGTTTTTCGTTTAGCACTAACTTCTCCATGTATTTGATAATGAAACAGGCCTTTTACAACGTTTTTTTATCTATCGACCCATAGAGCCCGACGAAATGAAAGCATTACTCGCTTATACAAAAACCAAATTATCAAAAAAATACAAGTCAAGATATTCGCACTTGAAGTGGTTAATAAATTACCAAAAGGCAGGGAAATCAACACAATAAAGATATAGTAAAGCAAACCAAGTTCTAAGAATCGGCAACTCACTAAAACTCGTTTTATTAAAAATTTTGCAAACACTCCTAACCAATAAACAACAAAAAATAACAAAAGAAAACCAAGTGACAAAACATCAATAATAATATCAGGAACCCAGCAAGCACGACAATCAAGTTCTACATTACAAAGAAAATTAGCTGTTAGTTCAGTATGCATAAGACTTTGAAATGGAAAAAATAAAACAGACATGTTTGATAGATTCTTCAACCAAAATGTTTCTATAAATTTAGACGTATAATAAATGCCAAACAAAAAGTACCCACTCAGTTGAAAGGAAAATAACGCAAGTGCATTTGAACATTTATAAAGAAAAGTATTAGTGCTTAGACAAAGCTCATTAGTTGCACAAATTAATTCTTGGGCGCCATGCCCCCGAAGAGTAAGATTTAAACTATATAATACACTCGCAAGAAAGAGCAGAACACCAAAACAAATTTTAGATATATTTATGTGGGATTTCTGATTCAAAAGTCTATTTCTCATTGAAATCGAGAAAAAAACAAGCAATAAAAATTCAAAAATCTCAAAAGATGTCCCTCTTGCCAATGAAAAAAGCATCTGAGAAAAAGTGATAATAATTAAAAAAATAAAATTCTTCAGCTTTATTTTTTCAGTAATAATAATAACTGATATAAATCCATAAAGTTCTGCTAGCTTCAAATAAAATAATGAAAAAATCGGGATAATTTTAAGAGAGGAGAATATGCTTAACTTGTTTTCTCTAAAATACTCTTGATAATCATAATACAATGAATCACCTAATTGAAAAGAGCTCAAAACTTCTAATGGATTTTTTCCAGTATAAAATTTTGTTGCATACACACTTGCAAACAGACTTCCTATTGCTATTAGCCCAAGCGGTAGCTTTATTACTTGTCTCTTTAAAACGACCAATTGTTTATCATAAGAGCACTGAGGTGAATAAGAGCCTATAAAAAATACAAACCAAACAATCCAAGCCAAGCACAATCCTGAAGCAAACTCAAAAAATGAAAGCGAAATAGACGCAGTAATAGCCAACACCGTGAGGAACAAATACCACCAGAATATTAATCTAGAAAGGAGACTCATTCATAAATCCTTTCAGATGCTCGTCTGACCGAAAAATAATCTCTTAACGCCAACAGATCTTTTTTCATATCCAATTTGTTTAAGTTAGTAAAAAACTGAATCGAATTACTTATCTCCTCTTCAGAAAAAGAAAATGGATTCAAATAGACTGTGTCATAATTATCTAAATCATACAAATCAGAAACCTTTTCAATCAAGCAATAGATAGCTAAACCTGCTTCGACATAATCAATAACTTTAGAAGGAAAACTTGGAACATCTAAACGAGGATCTGTCACCACAGCTCCAACATGATAATTGGAGAGGAGTTTAATATACTCATCTCTGGGAACTTGATCTTTAAAAAAAACGACTGAACTGAAACCATAATTAGATTTTAATTCATCATAACCTAAACCCTTTGAATAAATATCTAACGTAATCTTCAGGCCTTTATTTGATAACTGCTCAATCAGGTAAATCAAGTCTTTAATCGCTCTCCCTTTAATGATTTGACCACCAAATATGACTCGAATACCTTGCTCATAATTTTTTCTTTTATCGGTAGAAAAAACTCCACGCCCCCATAAAGGCACTATCTTAACTCTATTAACAAGTCTGATTTTTTTATAATAATCCTCCATAAATTGCTTATTATTTGTTCCCATTGCTGTGATTTCAGTGAACTTAACAAGCATAGTGCTTTCGACAAACTTTAACATGGGCTCACTAATACGGGGCAAGGTACCACTTTTAACATGAAATGCAGGAAAGATATCACAAATAATTGCCGTTCTCTTTAAGGAGCCGAAACGTTTTAAGAAAAATATAACAGGCCACATCACCGCACAAGGTCCAAACATGATAATTTGATCAAATTGAACTTTGTCTCGATATAATCGTAGCAGAATTAAAAATAACCGAGGCCAAACAAAAATATACTTTAATATTTTAATCCCATCTACTTTAATAATATTTTCTAGGATGCTTCGTTTTTCTCTTATGACATTTTCAGTACCATACGCAACAACAGTCACCAAACAACCCTTTCTCGAAAACTCAAGCGCAAGATCATTCGTCAAATATGGATCATTTTCCTGAGTGGAATATTTAGAAGCGATGAACAAGATTTTTTTCATAGACACCCAACAAGTAATTGCTTATTTGAACAACAAACTATTTATTATATTCATTTATTATAAAATGAAATTGTTCAGAAAATTGAGCGACACCTTCTTTTAAAGATAGGCGATCAAAATAAAATGCCGCCCCCCTTTCGCCCATTGCGTTTCGTTCAAACTGACTCATACATTCAAGTTTCAAGACAGCCTGCACTATACTATCGACATCATCAGACAAAGCTATCACACCACAGTTTGCCATCTTTATTAAATCCGCTGCATCACCGGGCACTGCCATAAGAATAGGTTTACCGGCAGCCATGTAACTTTGTGTTTTTGAAGGAATTGTAATACTAAATAAAGGATCCTTTTTTAAATGAACCAACAATATATCTGCTGATTTTAAAAAACGCCCCACTTCATTCATTGGTACGTGAGGAAGAGAAACCACATTATCTATATCCTCCTCTCGAATCCTCGATGCTATTTTTTCACTATCAACACCGGAACCTAATAACTCAAAAAAAGCCGTAGAACCTATTGCCATCAATTTTTTTGCTGCGTCAAGCACCGTATCCAGTCCCTGAGCCCGCCCTATATTGCCAGCAAATAATATACGAAGCTTAACGGGTTGTGTTGGCTCATCTATCTTTTTAAGGTGAGACGAAGAACTTAACGCATGCTCATTGCACCAGTTGTAAATAATATGGATTTTATCAGCCGGCACTCCGCGCTCTATTAAAATCTGCTTAAAGCCAGGAGAGAGTACCGTAATTCGATCCATACGCTGATATATAAATTTACATAGAGATCCCAGTATATTCAATAATCGCTTATTAGTCAGCATTCCAGTTGCTGCTAGTGAGTCGGGCCACATATCCTGTATATCATATACCACAGGTACCCTACGAAAAAAACGCACCAGCAATGCGGACATCCCCGTTGTTAAAGGCGGATGATAAGCATAAATAACATCCGGTCGTTTTGCTATTAATAACCCATAAATTAAACTAGAGAGTGCGAAACTACCATAATTTGCGATACGACCCCATACCGAGCGATTGTGGCTCGGATATAATGGCAATCGAGTTACGTGCACTCCATCAATGATTTCTCGTTGAATCAAACGAAGCTTATATCCGGAATAAAGCGAACCACCTGGATAATTAGGAAAACCTGTGACGACCTCAACATCAAACCCTTGTTTGATTAGCTCTTTTGCAAAATACACTCCCTTAAACATCGGCTCTGGATCAAACCATTGCGACAACATCATAATCTTAACAGCCATTATTATCCTCAGTATTTTTTCCAAATCGTTCGATTTATATAATCCACATAGCTGTGTATGAGTCTCACCATCTTCTCCGAAACATTTGGCATACTATAATCAGAAACTAGACGTAAAGTTCGTTTATAACCTCTGAGTTGATTTTTTAAAACCTCCAATCCCTGTATAACACGATCATATTCAAGCCCAACCATCATCACAGCTCCCTCTTCCATACCTTCAGGTCTCTCATGAGCCTCACGAATATTAAGAGCAGGAAAATTTAAAATGGATGACTCTTCTGAGATCGTGCCACTATCAGATAAAACGGTTTTTGCCATCATCTGCAACTTATTGTAATCTTTAAATCCAAGTGGCTTTAGGAACTGAATCCGCGGATCAAAACTCACCGCCCTATCATCGATGCGTTTTTGAGTACGTGGATGCGTAGACACAATAACAGGATAACCATATCGCTCGGCAAGACCATTTAATATAATAACTAGTTTATCAAAATTTTTATCAGAACTAATATTTTCTTCACGATGAGCACTAATCACAAAAAATTTATACTCATCAAGCCCCAGTCGCGTCAAAATATCGGATTGCTCAATACCATCTCGATAGTAGCTAAGTACTTCAAACAACGGGCTTCCAGTTTTAATCACTAGATCAGGAGGCAGTCCTTCTCGCAATAAATACTCTCGAGCAATATCACTATAGGTGAGGTTTACATCAGCTGTATGGTCAACAATACGTCGATTAATCTCTTCTGGTACACGCATATCAAAACAGCGATTTCCTGCTTCCATGTGAAAGGTAGGAATCTGGAGCCGTTTAGCTGGCAGCACTGCAATACAACTGTTCGTATCACCCAACACTAATAATGCATCGGGCTTATTTTCAGCCAAAACTCTATGAACAGCAATAATAACCCGACCTATTGTCTCAGCGCTCGTTGCTCCGGCTGCATCCAAGAAATAATCTGGTCGTCGTAATTGCAAGTCATTGTAAAATATTTCATTCAACTCATAATCAAAATTTTGGCCAGTATGAACAATAATATGTTCGCAGTGTTCGTCTAGTTTCGCCATAACTCGCGATAGCCGAATAATCTCAGGACGAGTACCGACAACCGTAACTATTTTTAATTTTTTCATACTACACTACTCGCACGTATGTATCGGGATGAGCTCGGTCAAAAATTTCATTTGCCCATAACATGACAATCATTTCATCTGTTCCTACATTAGTAATGTCGTGAGCCCAACCAGGTACCGTTTCAATGATAGTGGGTTCCTCACCAGACGCCAACACTTCGTGATATTCACTCGATATAATATGACGAAAACCAAAACGCGCCCGACCTTTTATCACCAAAAATTTTTCAGTCTTTGAATGATGATAATGCCCTCCACGAGTAATCCCTGGATATGCCGTGAAAAAAGAAAATTGACCAGCTTCTTTTGTTTTTAACATCTCAACAAAAACTCCTCGCTCATCCGCATATTTTGGCAATGGATAAGAAAAAATGGCTGGTGAAAAATAACTCACGTATGTAGCATATAACGCACGTATTAAACCACATCCCACTGACTCCGTAACCAGTGTATTACGGCTATTTCGAAATGCATAAATTGTATTGGCTAGCTCGCCAACACTGATGTTGTATAAAGGTTCTGTCATACAGGTAAAGGCATTTTCAGGAACAAAGCCATCCATCACTCGAATAAACTGAGTAACAACATCATCCACATACGCTAATGTCATTTCTGCGGCTGAGTCGTTCACTTGAATAGGTAAATCATGTGCAATATTGTGACAAAAAGTTGCTACTGCTGAATTATAATTTGGCTTTGCCCACTTTCCAAAAATATTGGGTAGCCGGTAAATATAAACCGGTGTTGCATATTGCTCAGAAAAATCTCGTAGAATTTTTTCAGCAGCAAGCTTACTCAAACCATAGGGATTAGGCAAACTTGCTTGTGTTGAAGAGGTAAATAGAACAGGCGTTTTCCTCCCGACAAGTGATAACGCATCACATAATGCCTGAGTCAAATCTTGATTAACCAATCTAAAGTCATCCACCGTATGCGTTCGATTAACTCCTGCCAAATGAAAAACAAAATCCACTTCTTTCACGAGATCATACAATTCCAATATCTCGTTTTCTCGAGAAAACAACAGTATATTAATATCACTACGTTCAGCAAGATGAGCTCTCAGATTTTTAGCAACAAAACCATCTGCTCCAGTAATCAATACTTTCATTTATTAATCCTCAACTAAAAACTGCTTACCTTGCTGAGCCGCTCGAATAATGTCGAGCTGTAACAAACATTTTTGAAGAGCATCCATATCCAATTGCTCTGTATTATGAGAGTTATAATCCACCGCAGCTGTAATCCGCTCTTCACCTTCTTCAACAAATTTTGCATAATTTAGATCCCGTTGATCTGGCGGAATACGAAAATATCCATTGAGATCTTCGGCACAAGACCTTTCCTCTCGGCTAAGTAAAGCTTCAAATAATTTTTCACCATGACGAGTCCCTATAATTTCCATAGGACAATCATAACTATCTGTTAAAATATACGACAACGCTTTTGCTACATTCCCAATCGTTGCAGCAGGTGCTTTCTGAACAAAAATATCTCCATTTTTGGCATGCTCAAACGCATACAATACTAAGTCGACTGCTTCATCTAACGTCATCATAAAGCGTGTCATATTAGGATCAGTAATTGTTATCGGTTTATTCGTAAGAATTTGGTCAATCAATAAAGGAATCACCGAACCACGTGAAGCCATCACGTTCCCATAACGAGTACCACAAACAATGATCCGTTGCTCATCTAGATTTCGTGATTTAGCGACCATCACTTTTTCCATCATTGCTTTTGATATACCCATGGCATTAATGGGATAAACTGCTTTATCGGTACTCAGGCAGATAACTCTACTTACTTGACTTTGAATAGCCGCCTCTATTACATTTTCAGTTCCAAGAATATTCGTCTTCACTGCCTCCATCGGATGAAACTCACACGATGGTACCTGTTTTAATGCGGCAGCATGAAAAATAAAATTGGCGCCGCGAGCTGCATTCAATACACTTTGATAATCACGTACATCGCCAATATAAAACTTAAGTTTGGAATTGTTGTAATGTTTGCGCATGTCGTCTTGTTTTTTTTCATCTCGGCTAAAAATACGTATTTCACTAATCTCAGAATTTAAAAATCGTTTAAGAACAGCGTTGCCAAATGATCCTGTCCCTCCGGTAATTAACAATGTTTTATTATTGAAAATACTAGGCCCAAAGTAGTGCTGATTATTTTGATCATTCATCTCAATACCTCCATCACATTAGAGTTTTCCCTTTCATATCAAGAGGGATCTTCTTGATAGTAAACGTTTTATAACCCATCAATGCTCGTAGAATTCAAGACGATAGGGCTCTCTACATTTTATTTCTTAATTTTATTTTAGATTCACGTTTAGAGCGCTAGCACAACAGGTGACCTAACTAATTTCCTCTAGATCATATAGCCCGCACAGATCTTAATGAGACATAAACAAATATTAAATAAAAAAAATAATTAATAGCATGCGCAATAGAAACGGACTCTAGCCCAACTATTTTTTCAAGAACAATCACTAGTAAATAGAATGTAAATGAAAAAGTTACCTCTGATATGATATATAAGCGCGTATAACCTTTTGCTACATAAATAAAAGAAAGTAGCCAACTAATTATTTTGAACGTATCTCCTAGCATTTGCCATTTAAACAGTATAGTCATATTCATAAATGGTTCTGCAAATAATAGTTTCACTATTTCATTTCGAAATAAATAAATAGCTGAGGAAGAAACTATAGTAACTGGCAAAAGAATTTTATACGCCATTTTTATTTCATTTCTTACTTCTGAAGCATTTTTTAACTCTGATAGTCTTGGTAGATAATAAACTGATAATGTTGTAGTAACAAACATCAAGTATGCTCCACTAAGACGAATCATTGCGTCCCAATAACCTGCCATCTCCCATCCAAAATTAGCAACAATATGCTTTCTAACAAGCATTTGACTTGCTGGCACGCAAATTACACTGACAATAGTCATTGCCGCATATTTAGACAAATTTATCAAATCAATTTTATTAAGCTTGCCCAGAAAGTTGCTCACGTTGAACCATGGTGCTTTGTAACAAACTATAAATGTAATGCAAAAGGCGGCAGCTTGATTGACAACCAACCCAATGAGTACCCCATAAAGTCCAAATTCAACAGCTAATATTACAGTGATAAATAAAGAAAAAATACTGCTAAGAATATTTATAATAAGATATCGATAGAAATTTTTTTTTCCATTTATTACAGACATAACTAAAGCATTAAACACAAAAAATACTAAACCAAAGGAAAAACAGATAAATACCGAGCTATAATATTCATCGTGTAAAAAGAAGTATGTTAATTTCTTATTGAAAAGAACTATTAAAATGGATGTTACTAGCGAACTTGAAAGCGCAATAGTTCCTGCGGTTTTCCATAGTTTATATTGACGTTCCTCACTCTCATAATATTCTGCAGTATATTTTGTTATACCTGTAGAAAATATGCCGCTTGAAAATGAAGTAATTAACTGAATTGCATTTTGAAATTGACCTATTAAAGCATAGCCAGCAGGTCCAACATAAACAGCAAGAAGTTTATTAAGACCCAACATGGTTAATAATTTAATTGTTACAGCAATACTATTAAGTAGGCTAACTTTGAGGAGTTGCATTTTTTCTCTGCTTGATAATCATTACTCAAAGTAACAACCGATTATTTTTCTCATATTAAAATTGAGTGAGTTTCATTTTTTAATCCATAAAAAGAATTGACTGCTGCAATGACTCTTTCTACTTCACTATCAGTTAATAAAGGGCTAACGGGCAGGCTGATTACTTCATTATGGATCTGCTCTGTGATTGGATAACTTTTATCTTTCCAATCTGAATAAGCTTGCTGTTGATGCGGTGGAATAGGGTAATGAACCAGTGTTTGAATGTTTTTTTTGCTTAGCCAATCTTGCAACGCTTGTCTTTGCCTAGTTCGAATAACAAATAAATGCCAAACGTGTTGCTCGTCACTATCAGCTGTAGGTAACTCAATCAGAGGATTTATGATGCCCGTTCTGTAAGCATGAGCGACCTTGCGTCGCTTCAAAGTGTCTTCGTCTAGATGTTCAAGTTTTACTTTCAACATTGCCGCTTGAATTTCATCAAGGCGGCTATTGACACCTTGATATATATTTTTATATTTCACATGGCTACCATAGTTTGCAATGGCTCGGATGGTTTCTGCTAATTGATCATCATTGGTTGTGACCGCTCCAGCATCGCCCAAAGCACCTAAATTCTTACCCGGATAAAAGCTAAATCCACTCGCGTGCCCCCAACTTCCTGCTTTACGACCCTGAAAACTTGCCCCATGTGCCTGAGCGGAATCCTCTAATATGAGTAAATCATATTGTTTAGCCAGCTCCATAATCATAGGCATATTTGCCAAGCGTCCATAAAGATGTACAGGTAGAATTGCTCGTGTTTTTTTCGTTATTGCAGCTTCAATCTTCGCTGGACAAACATTGAAAGAATCTATGTCAGGCTCAACCAGTATCGGTTGCAAGTGGTTTTCAGTTATAGCAAGAATACTCGCAATGTAGGTGTTTGCTGGGACAATAACCTCATCACCATCCTTTAATTTATCTAATTCTTTCCATGCTCGTAATGTGAGCGTGAGTGCATCTAAGCCATTCGCAACACCTATACAGTGATTGACTCCACAATATGCGGCAAATGCTTTCTCAAATGATTGAACCTCTGAACCTTTAATATACCAACCTGAATCTATAACCCGAGCGCAAGCTTCAATTAATTCATTACGATAAGGCTTATTTATTGCATTAAGATCAAGAAAATTAATTACATTACTCATCTTTAGCCAATCCCTCGACAATTTTCTCTAGATATCCACTATAAATATGCTTTCGTCACGGATATGCACTGTCTGTCAGTAGCAGTTTCTGAGAAGACAATGATTATCTTTTTAAAAATACTAGCTATTAGACTAGCGCTTAACAGCTTACCGAATAACTGCAGATTTAATTACGCTTTTTATTTAAATTCGATGCCCTATACATCTCAGTCTTTTCTAATGCACTTCATCATATTTTTGCGAGACCGGCGTTTTAGTCTCGGCCGCTGCTATGAACGAGGGTGCTGATAATTGCTTAATTATTTTTGCTGGATTTCCGCCAGCGATAACATTGGCAGGTACATCAGAGACCACCACAGCACCTGCAGCTATAATGCTATTTTCACCTATGGTTACACCCTTAAGAATTATTGCTCCCCACCCGACCCAAACATTATTGCCTATTTTGATTTTTTTCTTGTTGACCGAGTCAAAAGAAAACTGTTCTTTTTTCATTTGTAGCATTCTTTGATGTGGATCAACGGGATGAAAATCTGTATCTGAAATAAGAGACGAAGACGCAAACTGGCAAAAATCTCCTATTTCAATTTCCTCGTAAGCCACAAAACATGTTCCATTTAAATCGCAATTGTTACCAATTTTAATGACTCCATTATAGCCAGTTACAAATTTAACTCGCGTAGTCAGCGAAGTGTTTGTGTTAATGAAATCGGAGTTTATCACTGTATTTGAGCCAATAATTATCCGACCATTTTTTGGTAATTTAAATATCGGCATTGAACCAAGAATCTTCGTATTATTTCCAATCAATACCTTTGATCCAAATTTTATTTTAATTAAACTATTTTTCAAAAAAAGTATGAGCACAACGATGTTTTTCTGTATTTGTTTCATTTTCATTCCAAATTAATACAGGCACTTTTGCTTGAAAAAACCCATTAAATCGACATGTAAGTAGTCTGGCTGCAAACCTAATAAGTATTCTTTTGTTCGCAAACCGCAACTAAGGGCACATATTTTTACTCCTAGTTCACGAGCAGAATATATATCAACCTCTGTATCACCAATCCATAGGGTCTTATTATAATCGTGGTTCTCGATAATTTTTGCTACGTCTGCCGCTTTATTTTTATTTTCACCTAAACTGCCTATGATAATTATTTCTGAAAAAAATGATTTTAACTTTAAAGACTCAAGCTGCCATAACAGCGCGTCTTTATTATTGCGCATAGTAGCCAGTATTAATCTGATCCCTGATTTCTGTAGCGAGGTTAAAATTTCAAGGACACCTGGCTGCAGAAAATCTAGTTGCAAATACGGACGAGTCTCAATACGATCTAACCACTCTTGTAGAAAAAAATTATAGATTGTATCTGCGCTACTACGTTCTAGCAGTTTGTGACGATCTATTCGAGCTTTCTTCATGAGCCAATAGCTATCTATGTCGACAGGGATAAATTCCTGTTCTTTTAAAATATCAGCATAGCAACGGTAATGCCTATGTTTTCCGTCCAATAATGGGCCATCAAGATCGAAAACTATTGTATTAAACCTGTTGTTTAAATTGATCATACTGAGCCTCTAATCCTTTCCATAAGCTCGTAAACTCCCATTTTTTCAATAAACTCATCATCAAGTTATTATTGAATTGCAATGACAATCCATTGGGCTTGTCTTGCATATAGATGGGTTGTACTTTTCGACCCGTATACGTTAACAAGTGATCCACTATTTGGTGCAACGGTACAGACTGACCACGAACAATATTAACGGGACCTAATGCATTTGATGAATGAACAGCGGCTCTTAGCGTCGCTTCAACTACATCATCCACGTATAGAAAGTCACGTAACGTTGAACCATCACCATAGATAATAGGTGACTCATTTGCAATAAACTTACGTATTATTTCTGGGATAAATTTGCGATAGGCCATTTCACCAGGACCATAAATATGGCCATAACGAAGTATGGCAAAGCCACATCCTTGTTGAGATGCGTATTCCATGATCATCTGTTCACAAAATAATTTAGATGCACCATATAAACCAGATGGAATAAGCGAT
>CANJSM010000013.1 GCA_947477015.1 Legionellaceae bacterium | reverse complement strand
CTTACTCTTGGCTCCACGTCCCTTATCGGACAAGGTTAATACACCTCGTGCCGACAACACCGTTCCAGTGTCTAATATTAGCTTAATTGCTCGTTTCTTAATAACCAGACTGGCATTTCTGTCAGCATTGTCAATGTGACCACAACAACGAAGCTTCGGGGTCAGATCTTGACATGTGCCTGTGATGTATTTTTATTTGAAGGGGCACATGTCAAGATCTGACCCCACCGCTCATGGTGTTTTGATAGAAATACAGGCGGCAGCAAAAGAGTATGCCTGCAAGCAGGATGGACCAATTTGTGACAAAGTAGAGCTATTACGTAGAAACCTTGGGTGTTATATTCGGTCTGAGGGAATTGTACTTGACGCTCGTCTCAACAAAGAGCTTCTTTTCCCGGATAGCCGAACCTCGGCTAACATTCCTGTTCAATCTGTTACTCGATATTATTCTAATTCTACAATAAATGATGCAATAGAAACAGAACAAAACACTGTATTTGGATATAGCAAAGACATGCTGCCATTATACAAGAAAGCAGAATTGATAATATATCCAAAACAAAAAATAACTAAGGATATCTCAGGTGCAAAGATTCCGTGTTCAGAACCAAAGACGATACCCGATCAAAAGCCTGCCATTGATTATGAAAGGTACTTGAGTAAGCCGTCAAACCCTCATTCTTTGTTTCAAGAGCATATCTACAATAAATTTTTGTATAGTAATTCAGGTTTATTTGTAAGCGGCGACTGGTTTAGAACATGGCGTTACTACAACCCAGATCAGTTTGGTGATATGTATAGAAAGATTAGTAAAATATTTCACAGTCTATATTCTACTCCAGTGGAACTGACAGCCATAGAAATTATTTTAATCGATAATTTGATTCATGATTATCTATTGAAGCAATTTGGAAAATACAAATTTTATAATTTCGATCTGCCATTCAACGCGCCACTTCTAACCTTTAATACAAAAGATGATCTCATCTATGTCGAGTTGACTGAAAAATACCATGAGATCGCAAATGGCGTTGTAGCAAACTATATGAAACATAAACACAATGCATTAATAGAGGAGCTAAACCAAAAGGCAAACCGTGTTGTAGAACTGGAATGTGAAAATAAAGAGCATTTGCAGAGCATAACTGCTAAGGATGCAGAGATACTGACTAAGGATGTAGAGAAACAGAATATAAAAATTGAGTTAGATATGACTCAAGGTAAGTTAGATATGACTCAAGGTAAGTTAGATATGACTCAAGGTAAGTTAGATATGACTCAAGGTAAGTTAGATACGACGAAAAGTGAGTTAGAGAAGACACAAAGTGTGTTAACGATACAAGACGAACTGATATATACTATGTCTGTGTCATTCGCAGAGTTGCAAGAACAATTAAGAGTTGCACTAGAACAATTAGCATGTACAAAAGGATTAGAATCATCTATTGAGGAATTAATGTCAGTTTCTAGTGATATGCCAGAAAAAAGTCATTGCAGTGATAATATCAAACCTAGCAGTGTAATAGATGGTTTTTTTAGTGAAAAAGAAACTAGGCAACGTCATGCCTTATCAGAAAACGATAGCTCGTATACTTCAGGTATGCCCATGAGCCATAAGTAAGAAGGTATTATGAACAGTATTGGATTAAATAAAGATCTGCTATCCCGTATCAGTCATCACTGGTTTTGGGGCTTGCGTAAGACTCCCAGCGCAGGTGCTGAGACTTTGTATGACATGGTCATGGATTTGCAAAACAATCCTGAAAAAAAAGAGCATATCGAACAGTTGTTAAAACGAGTTGCATCGTACTGGTCGATAACACAAGCCATTTTCTGGTTGTTTAATATTCAAGGTTATCGTACCAGTTACTACCAATTTCAAAGCCATGCCAGTTGGCAATTCTATGAGAATAGAGCCAGCATGATGTCTAATGAAGAGAAACAGCAAGTCGAACAGACCGGAGGTTTTGTGTTAAACTTATTAAGTAAGATTCAAGAAAACCATATAAGATCGAATGCGGTCTGGTTCTATAACGGCATACAACCGTATATACCCTTTCTTCCTGAAATCACCCAACAGAATAATCCGGCCACTGGAGAAAATGATAAAACAGAACTGGAGGTATTGCCACCAGAACATTTTATCATTACAGAATCCATGATAACGGCATTGCATAAACTGGGATTAGATAACCCCGTTGGTGACAAGCTTTCATTTGTTGACTTGAAAGCCGCTTACCGTGAGAGCCTATTGCGAACCCACCCAGACAAAACAGGTCAAGACAGCCAAGCTACATTTATTGCCGTTCGAGAGGCCATGCAATTCATTATGGATAATGCGAATCAGTCAACGGCCAAGCAAACTGCGTCTTCGAATAATGACTTTTTATCTGAATTTAAAAAAGCCATGGCTAAAATGGATGAAGCGATAGAACGTGAACGTTTGGTGTCACGCACTATAGGAGAAAAAGCTAAACTTTACTGTGCTAAAGCAGATGATTACTGCGCTGGAGTAAGTGAGTTGGGTGCTGGAGTAAGTGAGTTGGGTGCTGGAGTAAGTGAGTTGAGTGCTGGAGTAAGTGAGTTGAGTGCTGCAGTAAAAGAACATGCAGCACAAGTTAAAAAGGGTTTTGATAGGATTGATAAAGCACAAGCTCTTTTGGCTGAGATGTGGGAGATGATGGGATCATTAGAAGCACAACTAGTCCCATTGGAAGAAAAACCAGCAGCACGAAAGGAATCGAAAGACGTATTTTTTGAGATGGCTGCTGCTTATGAAGCAGTTGCCGCTTATAAACCTGTTCATGGGCTAAAACGAAACTCTCATTTGTTGTTTCAAGCGGTGTTGACTGATATTTCCAGACTGGAACACAGAGATAGTGACTCCTTGCCTCCCAATTTTAAACCTAGAAAAGCACTTGAAGCCGTAGACGATGTAACGCATACAGGTGAACAAATACTGCTCTGAACTAATCAGGCTGGACTTGTAGCGTCCTTCCCATAAAGTACCTGTCCGTTGATAATTGTAGTTAAAATATTGCACGTAGTAGCGGCCAAGCATTTGTATCATTTTACCAAGGCCATCGATCCTTGCCGAGCTTCGGGGGCAGATCTTGATATGTGCCTTTGATGTATTTTTATTTGAAGGGGCACATGTCAAGATCTGACCCCACCGCTTTCGAGCGCTATTATTCATAAACATCCGCCATGATTTTCGTAGGTTCTTCTAGAATGTTTAATATGGCGGTAGCACAGTAGACTTTATCTCGCTTATTATCATTGGTCTTTTTAATAATGCCTGCAGCTTCAAGTTTTTGAACAGCCCTTTGTGCGGTGCTATAGGCAATACCGAGTTCTTCGGCAATTTTATTGGTGGTGAAATAAGGATTCACAGCAAAATGCTGCACCATGTCCACAACAACTTGGGAACCGCCGCTTGCAACAACCATTTTCCATTGATTTAATAGTTCATTAATACGTTCAGCGCGTGATAAAACATCTTCAGATTGAACGGCAACGCCATTGAGAAAATAAATGAGCCACTCACGCCATGTGCCTTTTGAGCTAACGTTATAAAGCTGTTTATAATATTCATCGCGGGTCGCTTCAAAAAATGCAGATAAATATAATAAGGGCGAAGGCAGCATTTTTTGTTCAACCAAGAGCAGCATAATCAAGAGTCGCCCAACACGCCCATTTCCATCTAAAAAGGGATGGATGGCTTCAAATTGATAATGACAAAGCGCTATATGGATTAATGGTGGTAATGATCTATCGTGTAAAAAGTTTTCAAGCTCGCCTAAGCAATCCATTAAATTGTCTGGGGGTGGCGGCACAAACTTCGCTGTATTCAGTGTGCATCCTGGCGACCCAATCCAATTCTGGCTGTGCCTAAATTCCCCAGGGGTTGCATGAAATCCCCTAACACCTTGCATTAAGTGCTCATGAATTTCTTTGATAAGGCGTAGCGATAATGGAAGCTCGGCTAACCGCCCCAGTCCATAATCAAGTGCCTTGATGTAGTTTTGCACCTCTTGGAGATCGTCGGGGTTTTGTTTTACATGGGCGCCAGCGTTGGCGGCTAATATTTCCCCCAGGGTTGCTTGAGTGCCTTCAATTCTGCTGGACAGTACCGCCTCACGGGTGATGAACGGACGCATCAAAAGGTGAGGGTTGGGTAGTTGACTGCCTTCTCGTGCTAACTTTCCAAGCAAGAAATCAGCACGAGACAGGCTATTAACCACCGCATTATCCCACTCAAATTTAGGTGGCAAATTATGGGGCACAAAGGCATTATACCCTTTGGGGGATTTAACGATTTGTCCTGCGGGGGACTGTTCTATATCCATGTAAGGGGCCTTTATTTGATTATGTTTACAGCATAATCACTATTATCGAAAAGGTCAATATTCGATAATAGTGGCATTTCTTATCACCGCCTATGAGAATAAGAACCTAAGTTATTGTCGAATATTGTAAAAATCGATAATACTGATATGCTAACAAGTTAAATTTATAGCTTTTTCAAAAACAACAACAATGTATCTTAACCGAGAACCCAGCTATCGCGGCTATTTATCAGTTTCAGCAACAGATGCATGAAGTCTTAATGAAAAGTGCATTGACGCAAAGAGCGTGCAAGAAACTGATTCCGACATTCTTGAACATGATTGAATCATTGAAAGAGAGCCTGTTTAAACACTTGGCAACACTGGGTAAAACGTTTGAGAAATGGAAAGATGATATTGCTTGTATGTGTAGGTTAGAGAGTTGACTGATTTGAAGTAACTAATTGATTAATATGGTGGCCAGAGACGGAATCGAACCGCCGACACGAGGATTTTCAATCCTCTGCTCTACCGACTGAGCTATCTGGCCAACCGGTGCTATTAGACTATTTTTGAGGGGGTTAGTCAAGAAAATATTTATATTTTTTTATGGTTTATTTTGAGGGTTGACTCGTTAATTTCATGATAAAGTCTAAAGCGTCATTACTGGTTGTGATTTTTGTAGGCAATAGCTATTTTTGCTCCTAATGCAGCATTGCTCTTAATGAGCTCAATGTTTGCCTTGAGGCTTTGTCCTGCGGTGAGTTCGGCAATTCGATGAAGAAGAAACGGGGTGATTGCTTTACCATGGATATTGCCAATTTCTTGTTGTGCTTGTTTGATGAGGGGCCTTATTTGATCATGAGGAATTTCAGCTGATTTGGGAATAGGGTTGGCAATGATTATTCCATTGGTTAGGTTGAGTTTGCGTTGGTAGTTCATTAGCAATGCGATTTCATCAACGCTATCCAGTCGATGCAGAAGCGGGATATCGCTCGAGTGGCTATAAAAGGCAGGAAATTCATTGGTTTGGTAGCCAATGACGGGAACCCCTTGAGTTTCTAGCATTTCGAGTGTTTTGGGTAAATCAAGAATTGATTTAGCACCCGAACACACTACCGTGACCGGCGTAGAGGAGAGCTCAATTAAATCAGGAGAAATATCGAAGCTTTCATTGGCATGATGATGTACCCCACCAATTCCTCCTGTCACAAATACTGGCAGTTTTGCTAAATGTGCGCAAAACATAGTCGCAGCAACGGTTGTGCTGGCGCTGGTTTGTTTACTGAGCGCATAAGCCAAATCCCGACGAGATGCTTTGATTATCTCATCAGAACTGGCTAAATGGTGCATGATGCTGTCATTGATGCCAATGTGAATTTTGCCCTGATACACGGCGATGGTCGCAGGTACCGCTCCATGGTTACGTATAGTCTGTTCGACCATTTGTGCTGTTTGCAAGTTATCAGGGTAGGGCATTCCGTGTGAGATAAGGCTGGATTCAAGGGCTACAATCGGTTGATTGGTTTGCAATGCACTAGTGACTTCTTCGTTTAAATGCAGTAGCTCATGAATCATAATCAGCCCTTAGAATGTTGTGCTTTATTCTGGAGTATATCCACCTGGTTTACTTGAACCATCCCCAAAGAAATACTCTTCTAACTCCTTGCGTAAGAATTCACGTGCTTTGGAGTCAATAAGGCTCAGACGGTATTCATTAATCAGCATGGTCTGGTGTGCTAACCACATCTTCCATGCTTGTTTGGAAACGTGGTTAAATACTTTTTCGCCCAACTCGCCAGGAAAAGGCGGAGCACTCATGCGTTCAGCTTCTTGTTTTAATTTCACACAAAATAGGGTTTCTGTCATGGTCTGCCTGTCATTAATAATATAAAGTGTTGATTATGCGTCAAGATGAGGTGCTTTTACCATACTTTGTCCATATCAATGCTCTCGAGACTAGACAATAATTCGGGAGTAGGTGTTATATTCGGTTGATTTGTATGGGTCAATGCTTCATTCAAACTTACAAAACTATACCCATTGTTTTTATACATTTGGATGATGTCGCCAAGAAAGTGGCTGTTAAGTAAATTTGCGTGAATCAACAAGATTTGTGTTTTGGGGCCCTTAGCAGATCTTTTTTCAGCCAAGACAGTTTGTTTCCATACGTAGTCAAGGTATTCATGTTTGAGTGTTTCAAGGTATTGAGGTCTATTGCGCCAAGATACATGCAAGAGACGTTCGTTGAATTGATAGTCTTTACTATCAATGGTCACAGGCGCTATGGTGTATTGATTGGCCATTAAATAATCTTGAACTGTTTGTTTAATCACGCCTTTTCCTTCAGCAAGATAGGGGTAGCGAAAATATTTTGGCTGGGTCATGATGGAGGCTAGTTTTTGATCGGCGCGAGCAATTTCATCAATGTATTTTTGCGATGAAAGACGATTTAAATTTGCATGAGTATAGGTATGATTTCCAAGCTCAAATCCCTCTTTACGAAACTCTTCGAGTAATTGCCATTGCCCTTTGCCAATCGCCCCTGCTATCACAAAACCTGTTGCTGGAACATGATGATCAATTAAGCTTTGCATAATTTTCATAAATCGATCATGCGAGCGCTGTAGATTACTGGGATTGTTGCTATCTGTACCTACAAAAGGCAAATCATCAATCGTAATGGCAATGGTTCTCTCTGCTGAAAAACAAGCCATGCTAATTAAGCTAGTCAATAAAATTAGAGCGGGTGCGTATTTATTTTTCATTATATTGTCCTGTCGGCACTTACCTATTCGATGTCTATATTTTGAGTTTATCTCAGCACGGGATTAGCGCTAAAAAACTGCGAAATCGAGCACTGAGAACCGCATCAAATTATAAAATAATCACAACCATTAATTATTAGCCTGGCACTTAATTTGAGATTTGCGTAATGAAGTCAAAATTATTTTTTTTAGATGGTTTCATATTGTGCATAATTGGTCTAATATCTAAATGGAGGCTTGTTTGTTGTCAGTAATAGGTCTACTCAAACTTTGGTCATGGAGGATATGATGGACGACGAAAAAAAATGTAAAATCACAGAGTGTTGCAAAACCCATTGGTACAGGGTACTGGGCATTATTCTGCTGGTATTAGCCGTTGTGTTAACTGTAATTACATTTAGCGGTCTTGGAATATTGGGTATGTTTTTAGCCGGTTTAATGTTGTGTTGTCACAAACATCTTTCTTCCAAAATGGGATCGTGTGGATGTGGTTGTTCATGCTGCGGTTCTTGTGATGAAGTCAAGTGCAGCCCGATGGGAAAAGAAAAAGTAGTTGTTGAAAAAAAGACAGCTACAAAAAAATCAAGCTAACTATTTCACCATAGGTTGTGCTTCGG
This sequence comes from Legionellaceae bacterium, assembly GCA_947477015.1. GTDB lineage: Bacteria > Pseudomonadota > Gammaproteobacteria > Legionellales > Legionellaceae > DDPF01. The sequence goes on along the minus strand of CANJSM010000013.1, from coordinate 25,765 downwards.
TGCAACCTACAATTATTCAGGTGTGTTCATGCGAAAAATATTAACGTGCATTTTATTACTAAATTCTTTGATCTGTTGTTCTGCCGAGACAATGAAGCTGCATGTTGATAGACACAGCCAGCAGTTCAATGTCATATTGCCTGCCAATCCAACGACAGGTTATGCTTGGACCATAAAAAATTATGATAAAAGTCTATTCAAATTGACAAAGAGTCAATATATCGCACCACAAACCAAGCTAATTGGGGCGGGTGGTGAAATGCGTTTTAGCTTTTCATGGCTTAAGGGTGTAAAGCATCCTGATGCCACGACCATGCTATTTCGCTATGCACGAGGTTGGGAGCATGGTGGTGGTCAACTTAAGCAAGTAGAGATCACTTTTCAATAGCGTGTGTAAAGGGTAGATAATCAGGTTCCCAAAAAATATCCTGAATCAGTTGAGTTAAATCCTTATCTTGATTGCGTTGTGCAAGTCCTGTCTCAATGGCACTGCGTGCAACAGCAACAGCAATGTGTTTTGCTACGTCTTGTGCATCATTAATCAACGGTAATAACGGTTGAAAACTGTCTTTTTTACTGGGCGATAATTCGCTCAAGGCTTGAGATGCAGCCCAAATCATTGCCTTAGATAATCGACTGGCTTGAACAGCTTGAATTCCTAAGCCAATGCCTGGGAAAACCAAGGCATTATTGCATTGTGCAATGTGTAACGTTCTGTCTTGATAATCTACAGGAGGGAAGGCTGTGCCAGTAGCAATCAATGCCTTTCCTTTACTCCAAGCAATAATATCAGACGGTTGGGCTTCACATTTTTCATCAGGATTTGATAAAGGAAAAATAATAGGACGTTCGCAATGTGTTGTCATTGTTTCAATGATGTCTTGTGAAAACGCCCCTGTTTGAGCTGAGCATCCTATCAAGATAGTAGGCTTGATGTGATGCACAGTATCGGTTAGGGTTCGGCTAGGCCATGCGTTAACCTCACTCAGGGGTCGTGCGTATGGCATTTGAGCGTCTGTTAATTCGATATCATGTTCAATTAACAGCCCTTGTCTGTCGATTAACCAGAAACGTTTATACGCGTCTTCAAGACTTAAGCCACGCATGACCATGGCATCGACAATTTGATCACTGATGCCAGTGCCTGCAGATCCTGCACCATAAACCACGATACGATGATCTTCAAGCTTCATGTCGGTGATGTCGCAAGCCGCCAATAGTGCAGCTAGCGTTACAGCACCTGTGCCTTGAATGTCATCATTAAACGTACAGAGTTTATCTTGAAAACGATCTAATATGGGGCGGGCATTACTGCGACCAAAATCTTCCCAATGTAAAAATGCATTCGGAAAATGCTTGTGAACGCAATCAACAAAATGATTGATAAAACGATCGTATTTTTCTGGGTCGATACGTTTATGACGACAGCCCAAATACATGGGATCATCAAGTAGCTCTTGATTGTTGGTGCCGACATCAAGAAAAATAGGCAGAGTTCGTGTTGGATCAATACCGCCACACAAACTGTAGACCATTAATTTGGCGACAGGAATGTCCATCCCACCGATACCTTGGTCACCAATACCCAATACACCTTCTCCGTCGGTGACAACAATCAGATCAATTTCTGGATTAGAACGATTATTAATGATTTCTTCCAGTTGATTTTGGTCGGAATGGGCAATGTAAAGGCCGCGAGGTTGCCGGTACTCATGACTAAAATGTTTGACGGCCAGCCCTACCGTTGGGGTATAAATAATCGGGAGCATTTCAGCTAAATGGCAGCTGAGTAATTTATAAAATAGAATCTGATTTTTATCGTGTAAATTGTTTAGGAAAATATTTTTCTGAAGACTTGAGTTGTAACGGGTGTATTGCAGATAGGCGCGATAAACTTGTTCATCCAGCGTTTCAACTCGATTGGGCAATTTACCCAAAAGACCAAATGCATGACGCTCACTCTCTGTAAAAGCGGTTCCTTTATTTAATTGTGCCGTAGTCAGTAGATTTTTTCCACTAAGAGATGTTTCTATGGATAAGTCGCCTGTTTTTGAATCGCGGTTTACTTTGAAATCCAGCATGTTGTCTACCCGTTTATTGTTATGCCGATACCATAGCGAAATTAGATGATTATTTCAATGATAAAAGTTCAATTGTGTGATAAGATGGCTATCTTTTGTACGCAAGTTGGTTTTGGTTTGGACCAAATCCTCATGTGTTCAGAGTTTAACTGATGAGGAAATAAAATGACTTTTTTATCGCTAGGATTGTCCGAACCTATTTTGCGCGCTGTTCTAGAACAAGGCTATGACACCCCAACACCTATTCAAGCACAAGCCATCCCTGTTGTTTTACGAGGGGCTGATTTATTGGCTTCTGCACAAACGGGAACAGGCAAAACCGCTGGATTTATGTTGCCGATATTACATCGACTCGAAGGAAAACCTCGAGCTAAAGCGAACCATGCTACGGTATTGATTTTAGCACCTACTCGTGAACTAGCAGCACAAATTCATGAGAGCGCAATACAATACGGTAAGTATCTAAATATACGATCGGCGGTGGTCTTTGGTGGGGTTAAAATTAATCCACAAATGCAAAAATTACGAGGTGGTGTTGAAATTTTAATTGCAACACCCGGCCGGCTGATGGATTTGTTTCAACAACGTGCCATTCGTCTGGATGCTATAGAAATATTGGTATTGGATGAAGCTGATCGCATGTTGGACATGGGTTTTGTGCACGCCATTAAAAAAATCATGACATTCTTGCCAAAAGCACGACAATCGTTATTATTTTCGGCGACGTTTTCAAGCGAAATTTGTCAAATGGCCAAGGAGTTTTTGAAAAGTCCGGTGGAAATCAGTGTGACTCCTCGCAATGCAACGGCGGTGACAGTTTCTCAAAAAATACATCCAGTTGATAAAGCCCGTAAGTCCGCCTTGCTAAGTCATCTATTGCGTAATGAAGATTGGTCGCAGGCGCTGGTTTTTTCCCGTACAAAGCATGGTGCCAATAAATTGGTAAAATTATTGGCTATTGATGGCATTGAAGCGCTTGCGATTCATGGTAACAAAAGCCAATCACAGCGTACTAAGGCCTTGGCAGATTTTAAAGCCGGTAAAGTACATGTGTTGGTAGCGACTGATATTGCTGCTCGCGGGATTGATATTGACCAGTTGCCTGTAGTCGTGAATTTTGATCTTCCTGATGTTGCAGAAGATTATGTTCATCGTATCGGCCGTACTGGACGCGCAGGTTCTGTAGGGGGTGCCATTTCATTGGTGAGTGCTGATGAAATTAGCCAACTTAATGAGATTGAAAAACTGATTAAACGCCGACTTGATCGTGTGGAAATTGATGGATTTGAACCTACACACAGTTTGCCAGCGCCAGGTTCAGAACCACGAGTCTCAGCAAGAAATAGACCTGCTCGTGCGTTTAATCCTAAAGCGGCTCGCAGTGCAAATGGAGACAGGGCAGGGCAGGGGCGTGCTCAAGGTAGAACGTCTAGGGCTCGGGGGTAGGTTGTTGGGCCAAGGCCCAACCTACGAGATATCAGGATGAAAATAACACTCTCGGCGCTATTTTTATTGTGCTTAACACTCACTCCTCAGGCCTTCAGCTGGAACGCTGTTGGCCATCGTCTTATCGCACAAATTGCTTACGTAAATCTCTCTCGTCATGCAAAAATAACGTTCAATCGTTACAATAGATCACTTGATCAAGGCTACATGTCAAAAAGCATTGTCAATGCATCGATTTGGCTCGATACAATTCGTTGGCGAACCCATGAATACGATGCCATGCATTATATTGATATTCCTTTTTCGACCGATGGGACGCGCTTGCCAGTGCTCGATCCCACTAATGCAGCTTCTGCAGTTGATGCATCTACCCGAATGCTGTCTGATCCTTACCTAAATAACATGGAAAAGGCAAGGCATTGCGGATTTTAGTTCATGTTGTGGGCGACATTCATCAGCCTTTGCATGCTGCAACTCGGGTTAGTAGGGATTTTCCTGAAGGCGATCGGGGTGGTAATTTGGTGGTGATACACAAAAACCGTATAGCCAATAATTTACATGCTTTTTGGGATAAAGGCGCAGGATTGTTCGTTGGAAAACGTCGTTATGGACAGGCGTGGATTAAACGAAAAGCCTTTGATATTGAACAGCAGTACCCTTGTAATTTGATGACAGTGGATTTGAATGCCATGCATTGGGCAGAAGAATCCAATGCTCTAGCAAGACAAAAAGTGTATTTATTACCGATAGATAAACAGTACCAAGGTGTTGCGCAACACATTATCGAACAACGTATTGCGCTAGCGGGTTGCCGTTTAGCTGGGCTGATGAATCAGATTGATTTACTGAGCGACTCCATGATCGCACCCAAAAATCGTGTGGCTTCACCACCTGTTATGGCACGGTGATCAAAGCTTAATGACAACGGCAACATGCGATGAACGGCTACCTGACCAGAATCGCTAACTACTCCTTGATACAAGCGACCCACGGCAAGAATAGCCACCATGGGTGGAACAATGATTGGGCTGGCAAAACGACCGGCAAATTTACCAAAATTCGACAATATAAACGTTGCGCCTTTTAAGTTTTCGGCTGGAATCGTTCGTTCAAGTACGGCCAGTTTGTAGTCATTGATGGTTTGGCGTAGCCCTTGGTCGGTTTGTTGAGCCACATCGTGAATCACTGGAACAAACAATCCTTCATCATTGTCCATGGCTAAGCCTAAATGAAGGTCACTAAAGCATTTTCGTGCGCTGTGCTGGGTGTCAAACCAAGCATTGAGCGCGGGCTCTTTTGTGCATGCATATTGAATGGCTCGAATGAGACGTACGGTGATATCTGCTTTGTCGTCCCATGATTCAATGTCTGCTTCATCAAAAATACTGACCGGTACGACGTCACGATGTGATTGCACCATGCTATTTAACATTGCGCGACGTACACCGCGCAAGGGTTCAAACCCTTCAGGAGGTTGTGCTTTGATACTAGCTGCTTGTTGAACGTCTTGACGGGTAATGAGATTATGATCGCCTGTGCCTATCAGTGTGTTTATATCAATATTTAGTTTTTTTGCGAATAAACGCACAGCTGGAGTAGCTTTTGCACGCGAACTGGAATGACCTGAGCCGACAACAAAAGTATCCTCACTGACTTCACTGCTTTCTTCTAAATTTCCAACTACAGTGCCCTTATCAACCCGAGCTGCTTCTGCTTCAAAGGCAATTAACGGCTCGCCTGTTTTAATAACCTCTCCTGGCTGGCCGTATATTTTGATGATCGTACCATTTTGCGGACAGGGCACATCAACAACGGCTTTGGCTGTTTCCATTGAAACCATGGGTTGATCAGCCACCACGATATCGCCTTCTTTCACAAACCATTCGTGAATTTCAGCATCAGGCAGTCCTTCGCCTAAATCAGGTAAATTAAAAATATTCATAGTGCTACTCCATTAAGCTCATTACGCTTGATTTAATTCGTGCCACACTCGGCAGGTAGTGTTTTTCAAGTTGAAAATAGGGCATGACCACGTCGTAACCTGTGACGCGTTGAACAGGTGCAAGCAGAGATGCCATGCAATTTTCCATGATTTGAGCGGAAATTTCAGCACCGACGCCACAGGTTTTAGCGCCTTCATGAACGATAATACAGCGGCCTGTTTTTTCAACGGAGTGTAAAATTGTTTCGATATCCAGAGGTTTTATCGTCGCCACATCAATGACTTCGCATGAAAACCCTTCAGTATTCAATTGTTTGGCCGCTTGCAAGGTTTCATGCATGCTTGCACCCCAACTGACTAATGTCACATCCTCGCCTTCTTGCAAGGTAAAGCATTTCCCCAGAGGCAAGGCTTGGCCATCGTCTGCAACAGGCTGTTTTACTAATCGATAAATGCGTTTAGGCTCGAGAAAAATGACGGGATCTGGGTTTCTCATGGCAGCAAGTAGTAAACCATAGGCTCGTTTCGGAGACGAAGGGATGACCACTTGCAATCCCGGAATGTGAGCAAATAACGCTTCAGTGCTTTCTGAATGATGTTCAGGAGCACGAATGCCGCCACCGAAAGGCGCACGAAAAACCAGTGGGCAATTCAAACGACCCCGCGTGCGATTGCGCATGCGTGCAGCATGAGAAATGATTTGATTCATTGCAGGGTAGATAAAGCCCATGAACTGAAACTCAGCCACAGGTCTTAAACCTTGAAGAGACATGCCTACCGCTAAGCCTGCAATCATCGACTCGGCCAATGGCGAATCAAATACTCGTCGCTCACCAAAGCGATCTTGTAGACCTGCAGTGGCACGAAATACACCGCCATTTTTGCCTACATCCTCACCGAAAACGACAACATTATCGTCATGTTCTAATTCATAGGCCAATGCTTGGGTCACTGCTTCTACTAAGGTAATATCAGGCATTGACAAATTCCTCCATTGCAATGGCACGTTGTTCAATTAAATAGTCAGGGATCGTTTCAAAATGGTAATCAAACATACTAGTAATGGGTTGGATCTGACTGTTTAAATATTCATCCACTGCGTCTTGAATCTCTTGTGTACAAGAGGCGATTAACGCGGCTTCTTTTTGTTCATCCCACACGTTTTGTTGTTCCAAAAAGAGTTTAAAGCGCTGTACGGGTTCATTCAGTAGAGCTGCTTCCACATGCTCTTTGGGTTGATAGCGCGTTGCATCATCTGCTGTGGTGTGGTCAGATAAACGAAATGTTTTAGCTTCAACTAGTGTTGGACCATCACCTCGTCTAGCTTTTTCGATGGCACTCCCTACGACATCACGCATGGCCAACAAGTCATTTCCATCCACTTGTACGCCTGCAAATCCGGCAGCTATCGCTTTTTGTGCGATGGTTTCTGTGGCGGTTTGTTTATTAATCGGGACAGATATAGCCCATTGATTATTATTGACGACAAAGACCACGGGTAGCTTCCACACGCCGGCAACGTTCATGGCTTCGTAAAAGTCGCCCTCAGAGGTTCCTCCTTCACCAATGCATACCACAGCAACGCGGTCTTGTTTGCGATATTTTAGTGCAAAAGCCACTCCGGCTGCATGTAAACATTGCGATGCGATAGGTACGCAGATAGGTAGGTCTTCTGAGTCACAAGCAAATTGACTGCCTCGCTCATCACCACCCCAATAGGCTAAAATTTCAGACATTTTAACGCCACGCTGAAATTGAGCCGCATAATCTCGGTAATAAGGTACAAATACATCGTCAGCGCGCATGGCATGGCCTATGGCTGTTGAAATGGCTTCTTGACCATTGATAGGGGCATAGGTCCCCATTTTTCCGGTTCGCTGTAATGCAATGGCTTTTTTATCAAACAATCTTGTGCGCACCATAGTGCGATACAGGGCTGTTAAAACTGAAACGTCACTTGCAAAATCAGGCAAGGCACCATGCAATGTGCCATTGTGATCAAGTAGCTGGGTGTAGGGGATTTCAAAGCGGGCAACAACGTCTGTCACAGCTTTACTCCTTGTAAGCAATAGATTGAACTAGAATACCCATATTTTTTTACAAAAACCAGTAACAAAACTAGAAACTGAGTAATTATTAAGCTATTATCTTATTTAATTATTAAATAAAATGGCGAGTATGCATTATGACACTCAATAAACTCAGTTTAACCCGTGAGCAAGAAATCATTCGCTTACTTGAGCTTAAGCTGATCCCTGATCATTTGCGTACACCCAAGCAACAGGTGGAGATAGACCGACTCAATCAATTGCATAAACCTTATGCCATGTTAAGTGCTAATGAGATGAAAAAAAGACTTATTGGCAAACTAAATCCCGTAGTACTTGCTCTCCAAAGCCCTGGCAATAGTGAGCAAGTTGCTCATGATTACCAGACTACTTTTGCACACAAGCCCAGTTATCAGAAGCCTCAGCAAAAAAATGGTTTGGTTATCGTTGCATTTAGATCGGAAATAGATGCGTTGGATTTTGTTTTGAGGCAGGTATCAATGGGCCGAAAAATTAAAGTATTGGATGCTCAAAATCGTATTGTTGCAATGTCAAATGGAAAGGGGGTTCTTCAACATGCTGATGGTCGACCATTTAATGCTGCTAACGTGTACTCGACTTTTTTAAGTGCATTGCAACAACGAAATCAGGGGCAGGGCCTTTCACCGAAGCCAACAATGCTAACCTCCCAATCACAACAAAAAATAGCTAGTTCAAGGGTTGGAGTAGCCAATCCTCAGATTGTTCCCACAGCTCCCAAACCATCCATGAGGCCTGTGATGACTCCTGTAGAGGACCTCAAGAAAAAAGCACCTTATCCAACCCCTTTTAAAAAGACACCCTACGAACATTGATATGCAAAAACATGATAAGAACGCTGTTTCACTTGATAGTCTATTGTTGATAATTTTTGACAATGTGAAAAATATTTTTTGATATAAGACATTCTATCGTAAATATCAATGTACAAGATATTTTTAATCTCGTGAGACTGAATTTTATCTCTTATTTCTTTACTCCACATTTCATATTGATTTTGTAGTGAGCCGCAATCCAATGTATAAATTAACGGCTTGTTCTTAAGGAAATAAAGCATCCGCGCTTCAAACCAACCTGAGGTGATCACTATTTGGGGTGGCTTGGGATAATCTTTGTTGAATTGTTGCAGGATCAAGTAATAAGGGTAGTTTCCTGATTTAATAAAATGAAATTGTGCATTGCCAATGATGCTTAGGCTAATTAAAACATAGGCGCTAATAGTTGCTTGGATTAAACGATGGTAGTTGAATTTTTGGTAACAGTATCCCCCAAGGAGTGCGCTGGTCATGAGAAATTGCATGAGCCAGTTGACTCGAATGACGGTACTTGCGGACGTGATGAAATAAAAAACTAAGAAAACAAGACTAACTGTGAAGCAAAACGTGGCTTCGCTTGATACCTTCGATGCTCGTCTAAGCTCTTTTAACCCATAGAGTAAAGGAGGGAGTAGCATGACATTTAAGCTAGGAACAAAAATCAGTACAAATGATTGGATGAAATTGATGAAAGGATTACCCATTTCTTTTAGACGGTGAGTGTTGAGTTGGTATAGAAAAGATTGCCAATCATAGTGATTGTTCCAAATAATTACAGGGCTAAATAAGAGGGCAGCAATACAAATAGCATAATAAAAATGACGACTACAGAATAAATGTCGAAAATTTTTAGTGAGTAAAAAGACAACAATACCCATAACTAAAACAATACCAGAATATTTTGAGAGTAATAATAACCCAATGCAAATGCCTATTGCGTAGAGGTATTTTGTAGCAGGAGTTTGGATGTATTTGATGACGAAATAAAGCGTTAAAGCCCAAAAAAAGGTGAGGGGGGTGTCGTAGGTGGTTTGAGTCAATAGATCTAAGGTGACTAATGGTGAAAACAACCAGAGAGACACAGCAACTAAGCTGGCTGATTGATTTAGAAATAAACGTGCGGTTTTATAGATAACTAAACCAGTTAAAGCTGTAGTCGCAATACCTATGAAGGCCAATGCAAATAGCGTGTTTCCGAAGAACACTGTGGAGAGTTTAATCCAATACGCAATCATCGGAGGACCGTCATAATAGGATAAGGCAAGATGACGGCTCCAATCCCAATAATAAAACGTATCAAAAGATAATATACGCGTTGAAGAGCCAATAGATATAATGACAAAATAAATGAAAAACAATAGTTTATGCAACATAACAATCCTTGGTTCAATGGCTCTAATTTAACCGTTGTCTTCGCTGTGCTCGCAAAGACGGTTTAAGTTAGTTCCATTGATTCTTTGATCTCAATGTTTTTTAACTTGTCTTGGTACAATTTTAAGTTATTCAACAAATGTGGTGTTCCCGGTTTTGCTTTTAGTGCCAATAAAGTAGCTTCTTCTCCCAAAGCAAACTCCCCAACATACCATGCACAACGGCTCATGATTTCGTAACGAGTATAGCGGTAAGCGTCTTGATTTATAAAAAGAAGATCGTTCGTAGGGTAGGGTTTTTTATATGCAGCACTTGCAAATAAATAACAGGTTTGAATGTTGTCTGGCCAGTAATAATCAGCAATTTGAACTAATGGTTCTATTCGATGAGGGCGAAGTGCGTGCGCCTTTAGATAATAATCCATCGCAGTTGCCCATGCGAGCAGTTTGTTATCCTGATTAGCTTTTGTTGCCAGTTCACCTAGTCTTAATAGGGTGATGAAATTTTCCTCATCCCACCCTTGTAATTGTGATCGATACTGATAAAAACGAAACGCGTTTTCAACATCATTAAGACAATGATAGGTTTGTGCCAAATAAAATGTGTTACGAGCATCTGTGGGCTCTGTTTCGTAAACTTTGGTTAGCATAATCAAGTCTTGTAACCAGCGTTTTTTAGTTTTTTCCACACCTTTATAAGTAGCTTGCACATCAAAATAAACAGGGTCAGGTACTTTGAAATGAGTGCCGATTTCTGGCACTTCATGAACTACGCCCTTAAACTGAATGGTGCTATTTGTTCTAAACAACCGGGCAACAGTAAACTCTAATTCATTCATTTTGATAGTAAGTGAATAGAGTGGTGTGTCTTGATGTTGCTGTTGTTCACAAAAAGATAACAGTTCGATACCGTTACGTAAAAACCATTCTGCATCAGGCATCAATACAAATGGAATGTGCGCGAAATGTTGTTTTGTAAGTTCAAGCGTTCGATTGCGTGATGTTGCAAAATCAACAAAAGCTTCTTGCTTTAAGTAACCATTGAGTTGATGCTGTTTAAAAAAAGCCAATGCGATTTCAACGGTTTTATCCGTGGAGCCTGTGTCTAAAATAAAGAAGTCATGTATGCCCGCTTTAAACATAGAATACAACGTAGCTTGAATCGATACTTCTTCGTTTTTAACCATCAATGCAATCGCGACAAGGGGTGCTTTTTTTCTTGCAGAGGCGTGGCTCATTTCAATGCCCGTTTTAAAATTTTACCGACATTGGTTTTTGGAAGCTCTTCATAAAACTCAACAGCTTTAGGTATTTTATACGCTGTCAAATGTTCACGACAATGCGCGATAACTTGCTCAGCTGTCAGCGAAGGGTCGCGCTTTACAATGCATGCTTTTACCTTTTCAAGAGAATCTTTATCAGTTATGCCAATCACGCCCACTTCAAGTACGCCAGGCATGAGGCTTATGACTTGCTCTACTTCATTCGGATAAACATTAAATCCAGATACCAATATCATGTCTTTGATACGGTCGATGAGATAGATAAATCCTTGTTTATCCATGTTGGCAATGTCGCCCGTTCGTAAGTATCCATCTGACCAGAACACTAACGCTGTTTCCGCTGGGTGTTGCCAATAACCTGGCATGACTTGAGGACCTTTGACACACAGTTCACCAGACTCGCCAAGGGGTACTTCGCGCCCTTCTGGATCACGAATTGAAATATCAGTTGAAGGGAGCGGCAAACCGATACTGCCATTATATTCTGTTAGATACACAGGATTGATTGCTACAGCAGGACTGGCTTCTGTCAACCCATATGCTTCAAGGATTGGCGAGTGGGTTTGTTCTCTCCACCGTTTCGAAACGCTTTTTTGTAAAGCCATTCCACCAGACAAGGCTAACTTCAACTTTGAAAAATCTATGGTTGAAAATTTTGGATGATTCAGCATTGCATTAAACAAGGTGTTGACACCTGTGATGGCGGTAAAGCCGGTATGTTTTATTTCATTAATAAAACCGGTGATGTCCCGAGGATTCGTGATGAGTATGTTTTTTGCGCCGGCTTTCAAAAAAGTGAGGCAGTTCGCTGTTAACGAAAAAATATGGTAAAGCGGTAAAGCAGTCACCACGATGTCATTGGAGCTTACTGACATGGGGGAAATCCAAGCGGAAGCTTGAAGAATATTGGCTAACATGTTTCCATGAGTGAGCATGGCACCTTTGGATACCCCTGTAGTACCTCCAGTATACTGAATGAACGCGATACTATCATGGGTAATTTCGGTAGGTTGCAACGTATTTTTTTTACCAATCTGAAGCGCTTGATTAAATGTTACTGCATTTGAAATACGGTAGCTGGGCACCATTTTTTTTATGTATTTAACGACGGTGTTGACTGCAATTCGTTTTATGGTCGGAAACAGATCGCCTATTTCTGTGACAATCACTTGCTTTAACAATGGCATATCCTGCATAGCATGTTCGACGGTTTTAATGAAGTTTGCAAGGATCAACAAGACTTCAGCGCCTGAGTCATTCATTTGATAAGAAAGCTCTTCACTGGTATAGAGTGGGTTGATGTTTACAACAATATAGCCTGCTCGCAAGATGGCATAGATGGCCACAGGATATTGCAATAAATTGGGCATCATGATTCCCACCTTAGCCCCTTTTCGTAACCCAAGTGATTGCAAATAATTAGCTAATTGCTTGCTGTGTCGGTCTAAATCACTAAACAGTAGCGTAGACCCCATATTGACATAGGCTGGTTGCATTGCGTGCGTGTTACACGCTTTTGAAAACAATTCAACCAGAGATGAATACTCATCAAGGTTTATTTCATGAGGAACGCCTTGCTGATAGGACTCCAACCATATCTTATCCACGTTATTAACCTTCTGTTATTTTTATAATTCAGATAGCATGCTAGTATAAACAAAAAATCAGACGTTGGATATCGCCGCTATGACAGATAATATGTTGAAATCACAAGCATTTAAATTAAAAGGTCGTTTATATACATTGACTGTCTTGCAATTGATGGATACCGATTGCGACCTTTTTGCACAACAGTTGGCTGAAGCGGTTGCGAAAGCGCCCCGTTTGTTTGAACGTACGCCTGTCGTATTGGATTGTTCAGGAATTCCTGAAAATCAACTAGGCATGAGGCAGTTTGACTTGCAAGAGCTGTGCAAATGTATGCGAGAGCAGGGACTTCTTCCTGTTGCAATTCAAGGGGGACATGCTTTACTGAATACCTTGGCTCAAGCGCAGGGTTTAGCTGTACTAAACGGTTCAGGAAGTCAAGATAAGCCATTGACTAATCAAGCGCGATCGTCTGCATCCGCTAGTATCGAGACAGTAAAAACACGCTTGGTCGCAACGCCTGTACGCTCAGGACAACAAGTGGTCAGTAAAGGGTCCGATTTGATCGTGACTGCTTCAGTGAGTCATGGAGCTGAGTTGCTCGCGGATGGTAATATTCATGTTTATGGCATATTGCGCGGCAGGGCGCTTGCGGGCATAACAGGGGATAAGCAGGCGCGTATTTTTTGTCAGTCTCTTGATGCGGAATTGGTATCTATTGCTGGGATTTATCGCTTAAGAGATGCGATCGAGCCTATCGCTGCACCTTGTCAGATATTTATTCAAGATGATCGCATTCAAATCGAGCCATTGTAGTGAAAATAAATCATGATTGATGCGGTCTTTATTTCCGATCTGCATTTACATCCAGACGAAGCGATTATTACAGAACGTTTTCAACGCTTTATTGCATGGGCTGCTGAAAACACCTTGTCACTCTATATTTTGGGTGATTTTTTTCATGTATGGCCGGGAGATGATGCATTTGATTCTTGGAGTGGCGCTATCGCGTCTCAGCTGGCTTGGTTAGCTGGACAAGGAGTGAAGGTGTATTTCATGCGTGGAAATCGTGATTTTTTACTCGGTGAAACGTTTGCAAAGCGATCGCATGTAGAGTTGCTGACCGAACCTTTTTTGATCACTTTAGGAGGCGAGCGCGTGTTGTTGGTGCATGGCGATCGTTATTGCACACTCGATAAAGGTCATCAGTGGTTACGAAGACTGACGCGAAATAAATTTTTCCCCAGCGTTTTTATGCGCTTGCCATTTGGATTGCGTAATAAATTGGTCAACACTATTCGCCAGGCCAGTCAGTCTAATCGTAAAAAAATTGCTGCAAAAATGGATGTCGTGCCATCAGTTATGTTAGAACATTTGAAACAACTGAATGCCAATATTGTTATCCATGGTCATACCCATCAGCCTGGGTTGTCTACTTATGATTGTAATGTAGGTACATACAAACAATACATTCTTAGTGACTGGGATGACAATCCGAAAATACTGTGTTACAATAAGTCACTTGGATTTTATTTTGAGCCGCTAATCAAGGAGTCACATCATGCCTAACCGTAAACATGCGAAAGAAAACATGACTGTTATTGCACCTAACTCAGAGAAACCGCTCACTACTTTATATAAAGAAATAATGGATGAGAGAAAAGTTGAGGCTACCACTATCGCTCAGAGAAAATTAGATCGTTATAACGAACGTCAAATTGCTATCCAACCTTTATGGGATGAGGTCATCAGAAAGACTGACGAAATGATGTACACGGTGCATAGAGCATACGAGCCGTCTTGGGGGCGTGTATTAGATTTTCTGATGCGACTAAACGATGCATTGGCCAAGCAAGGCCCACTGATGACTAGTCAATTTATCGATGATTACGTTGCTCCTGTTGCCTCCATGGCTGCTGGTACGATAGGTGGTATGGCTGGTAGTCTCGTGGGTGGTGTGGGCAGCTTGTTTGGTGTTGGTGAGGGTGCTGAGGCTACGGCTAGAAAAGCATCTAAATTTGTAGTGGGCGAACCAAATGACGATCTTCAATATTTTGTTGAGATGGATGACGATGGCAAATTAGAATATTGGTTAAAGCGTTCGGATGGTCAAGAGTTGACCCACGATGAGCAGAAAGCATATATCACTGAAATCAGCTATTGGCTCAAAGGCTTGAACTATGTCCCAGGCGACAAGTATTTTACGTATGTACCTGCTCCAGGGTCAGGCTTGCCTAAGTTAACAGCCGCTATTTTTGCTGGACTGCGCGATGGCGATGATGGTTTGGCTAAACATTTTGATAAAATCAAAAAAGAGTTGCATCTTGAGGCTAATTTTGACAAGGCTTCTGAAGAGTTAGCTCATAATACACCTTCAATGGCCTTTCGATAATACAGCGCGCTTATGTTGTCGTCCCCGCGAAAGCGGGGATCCATCCATAGGATGAATCCGGTTTTATCAAAAGGATGGATTCCCGCATCAGCGATATCGGCACAAAGCTCGCATTAAACTGAAACACTCAAGGATGAATGATGAACGACACAAAAGAAAAAACGGATTGGTCAACTTGGTTTTCAACGTATGGTGTGCTTACATCGCAACGGATTCTTGAGCGATTTGGCATCAATCTACCCCATGATGAGTTAATTAGGTCAATAAAAAATCCATCCAGTATTTATTTTAAATTATTGCATGTGCCGTTGAAAAATGTATTTAACGGGATTATTTTTCAACAAGCGCACGATTATCAAATTTATGCACAAAAACTGTTTGTTGATTATCTCTTGTCTGGGGAAGATGCGAAGGCGAAAGATGCTCCGGGTGCTGAGGCTCGGGCGGATGTTGAGCAAGAGCGAATACAGCTGATTGAACTGGGGGATGGTTTCCGACAAGTAGAAGAGACTCATCAAATTTTAATCGCTGAAAGTCAGAAGCAATTGATAGATTTTTCAACGCGCATAGCCACCTTAGACCATGAGCCTAAACTATTGCAAGAAGGTATGGCCAATTATGTGGAGAGGGCGGAAGACATCAATACTAATCTACGTAATTTTCGTAGTCAGTTTTACAATTTGATTCTTCGTACTACCGAATTATTTAGATGCATGACAGATTACAAGCTAAACGAAGAAAAAGCAGCGGAGAATCGCGTGACACTCGAATTTGATCCATTGATTGGAGAGTAATAGCCAACGTGCACAACTGCGTGTATAATGCCCGCTTTTGACTGGAGTACATGATGACCATGGAATTAACTTTATCCATTATTAAACCTGATGCGGTTGCTAAATCTGTAATTGGCCAAATCTATACACGTTTTGAGCAAGCCGGCTTAAATATTGTTGCAGCTAAAATGGCGCAATTATCACGCGAGCAAGCCGAAGGATTTTATGCCGTTCACAAAGCGCGTCCTTTCTTCAATGATTTGGTTTCTTTCATGATTTCGGGTCCAGTGATGATTCAAGCGTTGCAAGGCGAAAATGCAATTGCCAAGCATCGTGATATTATGGGTGCGACTAATCCAAAAGAAGCAGCGCCTGGAACAATTCGTGCTGATTTTGCTGATAGCATTGATGCCAATGCCGTGCATGGTTCTGACAGTGCTGAAACAGCAGCCCAAGAAATTGCTTATTTCTTTGAACCTAGTGACCTGTGTAAACGAGTATAATCATCTTATGACTTCTAAAATCAACTTGCTGGATTTCAATTATCAACAAATGCGGCAGTTTTTTGTCGATCTTGGTGAAAAGCCTTATCGTGCGCAACAGTTGATGCAATGGATCCATCAAGCTGGTTTGTATGACTTTGAACAAATGACCAATTTAGGGAAGGTATTGCGAGAGCGACTGACCCAAATTGCGGAAATTCGCTTACCTGAAATCATTACTTGTCAAGAATCCAGTGATGGTACCCATAAATGGTTACTAAAACTGGCTTGTGGTAATTCAATTGAAATGGTTTATATTCCTGAAGCTAAGCGAGGCACACTCTGTGTTTCTTCTCAAGTTGGTTGTGCGTTAAATTGCAGTTTCTGCTCAACGGGAAAACAAGGATTTAACCGCAATTTATCGACTGCAGAAATTATTGGACAAGTTTGGGTTGCGGTTCGTGAATTGTCTAAACAAGACGGTGCTCATGACAAGCGTGTGACCAATGTGGTCATGATGGGCATGGGGGAGCCGCTGCTTAATTTTGATGCTGTTGTTGCTGCAATGGATATCATGATGGACGACTTTGCTTATGGTTTGTCAAAGCGTCGCGTCACACTCAGTACGTCCGGTGTTATTCCTGAAATGGAGCGTTTGCGAGAGCAAAGCCCAGTAGCCTTGGCTGTATCATTGCATGCCCCAACCGATGAGTTGCGCAATATACTAGTGCCTATCAATAAAAAATACCCATTAGCCGAATTAATGGAACTGTGCGCGCGCTATTTTAAAAATGAGCC
The DNA here is from genome assembly GCA_947477015.1 of Legionellaceae bacterium. Taxonomy (GTDB): domain Bacteria; phylum Pseudomonadota; class Gammaproteobacteria; order Legionellales; family Legionellaceae; genus DDPF01. Next base: position 8,709 of record CANJSM010000013.1, on the reverse strand, counting down.
TAAACGTGTAGTTACCTTTGAATATGTGATGTTGAAAGGTGTAAATGATCAACCTGAGCATGCGGCAGCATTAATTAAGTTACTAAAAAATGTGCCAGCAAAAGTAAATTTAATTCCGTTTAATCCATTCCCGCTAACACAATACCAGCGCTCTTCTAAAGCCGCTATAGATGCGTTTCGCGATCAATTAATTACGAAAGGCATTAACACCATCACACGAAAGACTCGAGGTGATGACATTGATGCAGCTTGTGGGCAGCTGGCTGGTGAAGTTCACGACCGAACTAGTCGGTCACGCCGTTGGCAAAAAATGCATTTTGTAGCTAAACCAGAAGAAGTGTGACACCTGTCCTTTTCACAGTTATACTATCGACTATTTGAGAGTCTGCATTGAAATTACGTGACTTCATGCCTATTATTGCATGCCTGTTATTGCAATCTTGTGAATACAATACAATAGACTCTGATGCAATTAAAATGAAGTCCAATGAAGCGGCTTTATACAATACAAAGCTCGGGCTGACTTATTTAAAACAAGGTGATAGAGCACGTGCAAAACGAAAACTGTTGAAAGCATTGGACCAAGCACCCAACTCACCGGAAGTGAATGCATCCATGGCATGGTTTATGGAACAATGTGGTGAAATAGAAGATGCAAAAAAACATTATCGTAAGGCAATTGCTCTTGCACCCGGTAAAGGTGCACAAGTGAATAATTATGGGGCTTTCTTGTGTCGGCGAGGCCAATACAGAGAAGCCAATATTTATTTTTTGAAAGCGACCAAAGATACGAGTTATGAACAAACTGCAAGTGCATACGAAAACGCAGGTTTATGTGCGGCAAATAGTTCTGATTATAAAAATGCAGCAAAATATTTCAGCGAGGCACTGAAGCGAGATCCTGCACGCAAACAATCATTGTATGAATGGGTAATGATTGATGTGAAATTGGGTCAAAAAGATAAGGCCATTGCTAGGTTACAAAAATATAAGACGCTTACAAAATCGGATCCTGCTCTGATGGCGCTAGCGTCCAAGTTAGACGTTAAATAATAATGAGTTTAGGGCGTGTTGATCATTCATATTTAGATGTCCGGCGGCTTGTCCGCGAGACGTCAAGCTTCAGAAGATGAGTTGTCAACAGACCCTAGAAATTTAGAGAGATCCGTATAACACGAGATCTTAGTCCAAAACATCGGAGTCAAATATGAATACACAAGTAACAGCGGTTGAGACAGAGCGTTCCGCACAAGAGAAGCCTGGAGCGCAGTTGGCTGCCATCCGAATACAAAAAGGTTATACCACAGAGTATGTAGCTGGAAAATTACACTTAAGGGTTCGTTTAATAGAACTTCTTGAAGCAGATGATTATCAACATATGCCAGAAGCAGTATTTATCAAAGGATATTTACGAGCTTATGCAAAGCTGCTTGATATCCCTTTCCAACCGCTGGTCGAATTATTTAATTGCCATCCGTCTACCGATAGAAAATTAGAACGAGCCCTGTGGCAGAGTCGTCGCGAAACCAACAAAGCAGAACATGCAATTCGATGGTTGACGGGAGTTTTTGCCGTGGTCGTGCTTGCGGCGGTTGCGATGTGGTGGCAAGCAAATAAAGACAACGAAAATATGTTCCCTGCCAATATGAGTGCTGCAGAACCTGCTCATAATCAATCTGAAACTGAAATTCGATTGACCGATTTATCAAAAATGAGATCATTGCTTTCCTCTACAGGTCAAGACACACTCATGGAGAAACAGGGTGGCTGAACGAATTCAAGCCGTGCGCGGAATGAATGATGTGTTGCCTGAGCAATCTGCCGCATGGCGATCACTTGAGCGTACGTTAATCGACACACTAAGTCTTTATGGTTATCAGGAAATTCGTTTTCCATTATTAGAAAGTACTCAATTATTTAAACGAACCATTGGTGAAGTCACCGATATCGTTGAAAAAGAAATGTATACTTTTGGCGATCTTAATGGCGAGAGTTTAACCCTGAGGCCAGAAGGCACAGCAGGTTGTTTGCGCGCCTGTCTAGAGCATGGGTTATTACACAACCAACAACAAAAATTATGGTATCACGGTCCTATGTTCAGGCATGAAAAGCCACAAAAAGGCCGCTATCGGCAGTTTAATCAATTTGGAGTGGAAGCCTTAGGAATACCTGGTGTCGCCATAGAATTAGAGTTGATTCTCATCTGTAAGCGCTTCTGGGATGCCCTCGGTGTGTCTAAAGCGGTTGAGCTGCAAGTTAACACACTAGGCACTCTGGATGAACGACAAGCCTATCGCCAGACGTTGATTGATTACTTTACCCCACATTTTGATTTGCTCGATGACGACAGCAAGCGACGTTTGGACAGAAGTCCTCTGCGTATTTTAGACAGTAAAAATCCACACATGCAATCATTGATTGCTGATGCGCCACAATTAATCGATAACTTGAGCGAAGCTAGTCGACAACACTTTAGCGATTTATGTAAGGGATTGGAGACTTTAGGCATTGCATACCGCATAAATCCTTTGTTGGTGCGCGGACTTGATTATTATGGACACACGGTATTTGAATGGGTTACAGATAAGCTGGGTACTCAGGCTACCGTTTGTGCGGGTGGTCGTTATGACATGTTGGTAGAACATTTAGGTGGCACCGCAACCCCTGCTATTGGTTTTGCCATGGGAGCCGAACGTCTATTATTATTAATGGATGCAATTGGAATAGCGCCTGTATCTGAGCCTTTACCGCTAATCTTTATGATGGCCACACAGTCTGAAGCCTTACATCAAGCTATGATTTTGGCCGAATCATTACGAACAGAATTGTCTGCGACTGTTGTTGTTAATACAGCCGGTGGCAGCTTTAAAAGTCAGTTTAAAAAAGCCGATAAAAGTGGTGCACGCTTTGCGATTATTTTAGGTGAGGATGAGCTACTTAATCAAACTGTTACCGTAAAAGATTTGCGTAGTAGGGTAGAACAAGAAACGATTCACCAACAATCTATGAATCAATATATAAAATCCCGATTGGGTTAAGTTCAGGAGACAATAAATATGTCAGTATACATGACAGAAGACGAACAATTGGAAGCCATAAAAAATTGGTGGAAACGGTATAATGGGATTGTTATTGTGTCCGTTTCAGTGGCCATGCTTATTTTTTCTGGTTTTAGATATTGGGGATGGCATCAGCAAAAAGTAACACAGCAAGCTTCATACGCTTATGAGCATTTAATGGTGGCTTTTTCTAATCATGACAATAAAGGTGTACGAGGTTATGCCCATCAGCTACTGACTGATTATGGACAAACCGTGTATGCGGATGCAGCACACTTGACGTTAGCAAAAATGTATGTGGAGCGCGTTGATTATTCACGAGCCCATCATGAGCTGCAATATGTTGCTGAACATTCAAAAATGCCCATATTGAAGCAGCTAGCAAAAATTAGATTGGCTCGATTAATGATTGCAGAAAAGTCCTATGACAACGCGTTAAATGAATTAACAAGCATAAAAGACTCAGCTTACACCCCATTAGTCAATGAGTTGAAAGGAGATATCTATGCGGCTACTGGTCGCTACCCACAAGCTGTTTCGTTTTATCGTGAAGCATTGAATGAAGTTCAAGCCAAGGGCATGGGAAATTTGTTTTTAGAAATGAAAACAAATGAAATCGCGGCAAAGACAGAATCAGCGTAAGTTGAGCGAGAGCACAGCCTACTTTATCAAAAGGACACAGTATAATGACGAAACGATTGATAGCATTAGGATTATTAACCCTATTACAAGCTTGCACACAAGTAGATAATTACATCTTGGGTAAAGACAATTCTCCTAAACCAAAACCACTCACCGCTATAACTCCTAAAGCCACCATGGCATTGGATTGGTCTGTTCCTATTGCTAAATCAAAACATGCTAGTACTTACTTGAAATTAAAGCCTGTGGTACGGGGCTCGATTATTTATCTTGCTGATGCAAGTGGTCTAGTCCAAGCCATTGATAAAGATAAAGGCGCTGTTTTGTGGTCTAAACAATTAAGCCACGGCATCGCAAGTGGTCCCACTGTCGCTGAGGGATATGTCGCTGTGGGTAGCGATGCGTCACACATTGTGTTGTTGAAACAGACGGATGGTGAGCAAGTATGGCAAGCTAAGGTATCTAGTGATTCGTTAGCTAAGCCGGCCATTTCACATCATAAAGTGATTGTTAAAACTATTGATGGTAATTTATATGCGTTTGACTTAAAAACCGGAAAAAAAATCTGGGTTGTTGATCACGGCTCACCAAGCTTAATTTTAAAAGCCAGTTCCTCACCTGTGATTATGGGCCAGACTGTTTTGGTGGGTTTTTCCGATGGAAAATTGGATGCTGTGGACATTAATCTCGGTCATGTTCTTTGGCAACGAAGCATTGCTTATGCCAGTGGTTCAAGTGACGTCGAGAGGTTGGTTGATATTGATGCCGATCCTATTGTCCAATCTGGGGTTGCATATTTAGCTAGTTACCAGGGATATGTTGGCGCGTTGTCGCTTGAAAATGGTCAGTTTATATGGAGTAAGCCAGGATCGACTTACCGAAACTTGGCAATTGATGACACGGCGCTTTATATGACCGATAGCAATGATACTTTGTGGGCTTTTGATAAGCAAAATGGACAAGTGAAATGGAAGCAAACGGCGTTAAAAGCGCGTGGGTTATCTGAACCGGTTCTATTAGGTAGTCGTTTGGTTGTTGGTGATAGAACAGGATATTTACACCTTGTTTCCACTAAAAATGGCGAGCTTCTTTCACGCACACAATTGAGCGGGGCTATTGATATTGCACCCAGTATTTCAGGCCACCGTGTGTATGTCATGACTGCGAATGGTAAATTAAATTGTATTTCTGTGAGTTAAAAAACATGATTCCTGTCATTGCTTTAGTAGGTCGTCCTAACGTTGGAAAATCGACCTTGTTTAATCGTATTACCCGTACACAAGATGCTTTGGTGGCAGATTTTCCTGGCCTAACAAGAGACAGGCAGTACGGTGATGCCGTTTTTGAAAAGAAGCCGTTTATTGTGGTGGATACAGGTGGCGTTGGTGTAGAGGATGCAGCAGTTGATGCCTTAATGTCAAAGCAATCTGAGTTTGCTCTTGATGAAGCCGATTTCGTTTTTTTTCTCGTCGATGGGCGTGCTGGTTTGACGGCTGTTGATCGTGAAATAGCCAAGCGTTTACGAAAATGTAACAAGCCCATTTATTTGGTTGTCAATAAAACTGATGGATTAGATGAGGACGTTGCTTGCTCTGATTTTCAATCTTTAGGCTTTCAACATGTATTTGCAGTGTCTGCAACGCATGGCCGTGGTACACCGACGTTGCTAAAAACCGTGACGGAAACCTTTGACGTGGCAACAGAAGACTTACCTACTGAAGGTAGTCCTATAAAAATTGCGTTTGCTGGTCGGCCAAATGTAGGCAAGTCGACTTTAGTAAACCGAATTCTTGGTGAGGAACGTGTTGTTGTATACGACTTACCAGGTACCACTCGGGACAGTATAGCCATTCCATTTGAGCGTGACGAGCAGCACTATGTTTTGATTGATACTGCGGGAGTACGAAGACGATCACGTGTTGATGAAAAAATTGAAAAATTTTCTGTGATTAAAACACTACAGTCCATCAAAGAGTCGCACGTTTGTTTGATGTTGGTTGATGCAAAAGAGGGGATCACCGAACAAGACATGCATTTGCTGGGTTTTATTGTTGAATCGGGTAAAGCATTGGTCATAGCCGTGAACAAATGGGATGGTTTGGACGAGGATCACAAAGAACACGTTCGTGAGGAATTAGCGCGTCGGCTCCATTTTGTAAATTTTGCCAAAATTCGATTTATATCGGCTTTACACGGCAGCGGCGTGGGATCGTTATTCAAAGACATCATGCAAGCCTATGCATCAGCCACGCAAAGCCTTTCGACACCTAAATTAACACGAATGTTGCTTGAGTTATCAACTCAACATACACCGCCATTAGTGAATGGTCGTCGAGTGAAGTTACGCTATGCGCACGCAGGTGGTCATAATCCGCCAATTGTTGTGATTCATGGCAACCAACTTGATGCCTTGCCTGACAGCTATAAGCGATATTTGTCAAATGCCTTTACAACCCAATTAGGTCTTGTGGGCACGCCTTTAAAATTGGAGTTTAAGAATAGCGATAATCCATTTAAAGACAAGAAGAATAGCTTGACCCCTCGCCAGATTAAACATAAACAACGTATGATTAAGCGGGCTAAACGGCGCTAGTGTATCGTCTTGTTTATCGCTCCCTTAATCTGTCTTCCCCGCGTAGGCGGGGATCCATCTATCAACATAAACCGAGGCACCAGATAATCCCCCCACGATCTTTTAAACGCATTTGTGTGGTTCAGGTAAAATACAATTCCCCTACGGGTGGTGTACCTAATGTTTTCGTGATCTCCACCGCATCGGAATGTGTAGAAGCTCTATTATTAAATAACAACTGGTTATTGTCGCTGTATTTCACACCACATCTCTCGTCGATTTCAATCAATATTGTATTTTAATACGTTATTGTTGGGCCAAGGCCCAACCTACGGCAGGTTGATCAAATTTTAATGCGACAGCCGTGGGAATTGATTAGGTATATATTGATTTTTTTGTTCGTCTTTATCAAAATATTCGGTGGGAATATTCTCCAGCATCGCGCCATCCACGTATTTTTCACTGTTTCCATCGATGGTAATTTCAACGGGTTTGAAAGTCCTCTGTAGACATGCCGACAGCCATCAGTGCAGCATAAGCGCCCGGATATACAGCACCTTTTGCGCCGCCACCACTGAATACTAAGCGAGTTATTTTTTTTGACATGATTTTTCGAGATTTAAATGAACTAATGGCGGCAATAGTACAGTTACGACAATTTTGTGTCAATAAATCTAGCTGTATGTGCTATTGTGGCGCCATATGTTTTTTTGTCCGTTTACCGTCTGGTATCAACAACCAGTAAAATCCGTTACTTTTCATTTTTCCTGCAATGTCTGTTGCTCTCTCGCCCGCGCCCCAAAAGACATCGCCACGAACCATTCCTCGAATAGCACCACCCGTGTCTTGAGCAATCATTAGGCGTTGCAAAGGTTTGTGTTGTGTACTGTTAAATTCTGGGTGAGTGGTGTTAAGCCAGAGTGGTATCCCAATTGGTATCCAGCGGCGATCGATGGCCAAAGAATAACCCGGTGTTAATGGGGTTTGTTGTACCCCGAATACAGCGTTTTGAGGTAGTTTATCAAAAAACACGAAGGATTGATTTTGATCAATAATTGCGTCTATTTGTTCAGGATGGGTTTCTAAATACGCTCGAATACTTTGCATAGTTACAGTGTCTTTTGTCATCAACCCTTGCTTGATTAATACAGCACCAATTGCAGTGTATGGCAAACCATTTTGATCCGCATATCCAACGAACATACGTGATCCGTCGGTTAACTCCACAATGCCTGATCCTTGAATTTCTAAAAATAGTCTATCAATAGGGCTTTTGAGCCAGACAAGAACGTCGGCCGATTCAGAAATGAGCCCTTGATTAATTTCTTTACGGGTATAGTACGGAATTAGTCTGTTTCCATCCTGTCGTCCAACTAGCTGGCGATAGGTTAATTTAGAGTCAAATAAAGCTAAATTAACCGAGATCATATTTTTGGGTCTTTTGTATAGGGGAACAGAGTAAAGGTTTGTTTTTGTTAAATTGCCATGCAATAAAGGTACATAGTATCCGGTAAATAAACCTTGTACAGGCTGATGGTAAAAAAATTCTACAGGTTTAAAAAAGTGTTCAAAAAAGGCTTTTGCCTGTTCAGGCGAGGTCGGATTAATAGATAACGCAGCACGACAAGCAGGATAAAAATCGGATGCTTTTAATGGAATGTAAGGACTGCCTACCGGTTCATCTGGCTTTAGTTTTAAAAAATGTTTACAAGAAATGCTAAAAGCCTGCAATGATTTGACGGTATTAGCCGATTGCCAGCCTGGAAGATGCTTAAACGATACTTGCTTTAACCGCAGGTCGTCCTGCTTGATGTGCCATAGATATCCACTTAAAAGGATGACTAAAAGAACACTGGCTATGATAATTTTCTTAATGTTCATCGAATGCCTTCAGGACTATTTTTTTCAGGAATGTTTGAGGAGTTATTCCGTCGAAAGGGTGTTTTTTTTCAAGTGTTTGAAGTCATTTTTATCAAAGAGCATGTGGTTTCTTCTTAGTGCACTTGTTGCTACTAGAACGAGACAAAAAGCCAGCGTGAAAAAGGAACTCATTAAATAGTTCCTCATTAATCCTAACATCCAAAAGCCAATAGCCGAACCAAGTCCCATTAATCCGTACGTGCGCATGATCATGCCAGAAACTCCTGCATTTTTTTCTTCATGTCCAATTCTATCTATAAGTGAAATCGAACAGATTTCATAAATAAACGCGGAAGCAAATACAAATGCACAAACAAAGACGCCATTTATATTGGTAATAACAATAATAACGGCAAAAGCTAACATATGTTAAACGTCAACTATCTTTGCCGGTTCGCGACAATTATCATTGCCGGTTCCCGATCAATCAATTAACTGCTTTTACCTCCTGAATCCAAATTCATGTTTTTCTGTTTGGCGAAATTGGCTCGATAGCTTTCACCATCAACTTTGATG
>CANJSM010000012.1 GCA_947477015.1 Legionellaceae bacterium | reverse complement strand
TTAAGCTAATATTAGACACTGGAACGGTGTTGTCGGCACGAGGTGTATTAACCTTGTCCGATAAGGGACGTGGAGCCAAGAGTAAGACGGGGATAGGTTCGCCTGTTCACGCATCTGGCGATGAGCCGTCAAAAAAGAAAAGAACAGCATCTACGAAAGTGGCCGCTTAGTATTGGAAGCTCGTTGGCTTTAGCCACGAGTAGTTCACAAGTCCTTGATTTGTATACATTGCGTCTACATGACTTTTTTAAATTTTTCAGATTTGCGCGTAACTACTTGATTTTAATGGTGGGCCCACAAGGACTTGAACCTTGGACCAACGGATTATGAGTCCGCTGCTCTAACCAACTGAGCTATGGGCCCGCGCGGTGTTTATTGTAATGGTTAATGCGTTTTAATGCTAGAATTTTTTAATATCTTATTTAAGTTAAGTTGTTATTTTACTGCAATAAGTCATTTTATAGCTGAATGCACTTATTGCAGTAAAATTGTCGACCTAGCTTTCATCTCCATCAAGGAAACTTCTCAGTTTTTCTGAACGAGATGGATGCCTTAGTTTACGCAGCGCTTTTGCCTCGATCTGACGGATGCGCTCACGAGTGACGTCGAATTGTTTTCCGACTTCTTCTAGCGTGTGATCCGTGTTCATTTCAATTCCAAATCGCATGCGCAGTACTTTAGCTTCACGTGGAGTTAGCGTCTCTAGAATTTCTAGCGTTGCTTCGCGTAAGCCTTCAGCTGTCGCACAGTCAATAGGGGACTCGATGTTGTCATCTTGGATAAAATCACCTAGATGTGATTCATCATCGTCACCTACCGGGGTTTCCATTGATATGGGTTCTTTAGCAATTTTCAGGACTTTACGAATTTTGTCTTCACTCAGATCCATTTTCTCTGCTAATTCTTCCGGCGTTGCTTCACGACCTGTTTCCTGCAAAATTTGTCTTGAAATACGATTGAGTTTGTTAATCGTTTCAATCATGTGCACAGGAATACGTATCGTACGAGCTTGATCGGCAATTGAACGAGTGATCGCTTGACGGATCCACCAAGTCGCATAGGTTGAGAATTTATAGCCACGACGGTACTCGAACTTATCTACCGCTTTCATCAAACCAATGTTGCCTTCTTGGATTAAGTCAAGAAATTGCAAGCCGCGGTTGGTGTATTTTTTAGCGATTGAAATAACCAGACGTAAATTTGCTTCAACCATTTCTTTCTTAGCGCGGCGAGCTTTTGCTTCGCCTAATGACATTTCGCGATTAATGTCTTTGATTTCACTAATGGTTAAACCGTATTCCCTTTCAAAAGAGGCTAATCTGTTTTGCAGCTGTTTAATCTCATGCGAAAACTCTTCCACACGAACGGCATCAATTTTCTTAGGATTTTTGCTGACCAATGTATCTAGCCAAGTCAGATCGGTCTCGTTTCCGGGGAATGTGTCAATAAATAGTTTGCGTGGTATCCGTGCTTTGTCAATGCATAATTTCATGATATTACGTTCAAATTCACGAATATGATTGCGCAGTTGACGAAAATGACGTGTTAGTTTATCCACCTGTTTTGAAGTCAGTTTTAACTTCAAAAAGGATTGTGCCATTAATTCGAGCAACTCAATGGTTTTTTTCGATGTGCGACCTAAATCGGCCATTGATTTCATTGCGTTATCAAAGGTTTCTCGCAACTCATCGAAATACTCTTTAGCTTGTTCGGGATTCGGTCCCTCATCAACTTCGACAACACCCGTTTCACCATCAGCATCATCTGCGTCATCAATGATGTCTGCAGAGACTTCATCAATGAGAGCGTCTTGCTGTGAATCATCTAGCATGGAGCCTATACTGGAAGGCGGGGCGCTTTCATCATCAGAGAATCCACTGATTACTTCATTGAGGCGCATTTCATCGGCCAAAACAAGATCATAATCGCTTAGTAGCAATTGAACCGTTTCAGGGTAATGGGCCAATGAAGTTAAAACTTGATAGATGCCTTCTTCAATGCGTTTGGCGATACGAATTTCGCCTTCACGAGTCAATAGCTCAACAGTTCCCATTTCGCGCATGTACATGCGAACAGGATCAGTTGTTCGACCGGTTTCTTTGTCGAGAGAGGCAACCACGGATGCGGCTTCTTCGATGTCTTCAGGTGCTTCTTCAGTGTTACCCAGAAGAGCTAATTCATCGTCATCGGGTGGACGCTCAAATACCTTGATGTTCATACCTTCCAGCATGCTGATGATGACATCAAAATGTTCAGTATCAACTATGTTGGGCAATAAATCGTTGATCTGTGCATAAGTCAAGTAGTTTTGGTCTTTCCCTAGACTAATGACTTTAGTGATCTGCGAGCGATGTTGTTCTTGGTCATTATTTGAGCTCATATGTACTCATAAAAGGAATGTTAATAGCGAGAAAATTGGCCTAATTATAAACTGCCTTCGTGAATTACGCCAGTCTGTGATCGAGTTTTTTCCATTTTATTGATCAATAATGTTTTTATGCCTTTTTTTAAGCATGTTTTGCAGCCTATGTTGGTCATTTATTGTTAACCCTTCGTGTCGCGATTTTTCAATGAGTTGGTTAATTTCATGGTCTTGATTTTGTTTGGCCAAGAAATTAACAATGTCTAAAAACTCGATCGATAGTGCATGTTCTGGGACCTGATGCTCCCATGTAGCGAGTTTGTTGATTGACTGAAATAAAGGGGACTCACGCCATGCTTCGACCAAAGCTGCCGTGTTAATCGTTGTGTTGTGTGAAATTTGACGAATCAGTGCTTTTAACACATGGTGACGCTGTTCATCCAAGGCCTCCTCGGGCAAAAGATGCGCGCACGTTTCGTATAGCTCGGGGTTTTGCAATAGGAGGGCTGTGGCAACCCTAAGTGGGGTTCGCACTATACTGCCGCTCGTATCAGGTGCTTTTTCAACTGTTTTTTCTTCAATGAGCTGATCAATTCGATGCGTCTCGATGCGTGTTAGGCGGGCTAGCTCGCTCATCATCAATTGCTTATACGGACCGTCGGTCATCTTGAGTAAAAAAGGTTTTGCTGCATTGACGAGCTGACTCTTTCCAGTAAGACTTGTGTGATCAATGTCTTGAGCCAACGTATCGAAAAAAAACTGATTTAAGGGGGTAGCATGCTGCAAGCGTTGTAGAAATGCGTCTTTGCCTTCTTCTCTGACTAAACTATCAGGATCATGGCCGTCAGGTAGAAAAATGAAGCTGGCATCAAGACCGCCATTTAATTGCGGTAAGCTGCTATCCAATGCTCGCCAAGCAGCTTGACGGCCTGCTGAATCGCCATCAAAACAAAAGATAAGTTGCTTGGTGTGTTTACTCAATAATTGAATGTGATATGTGCTGGTTGCAGTGCCTAGTGTAGCAACGGCATTCATGATCCCATGTTGTGCCAAGGCGATGACATCCATATAGCCTTCAACTATCAATATGTTTTTGATGTTGTTTTGGAGTTGCAGTATTTGATGTAAGCCATATAACTCACGATTTTTTTGAAAAATAACGGTTTCGGGTGAGTTTAAATATTTTGGCTTTTGATCCGATTCGATTGCACGTCCACCAAAGCCAATGATTTTTCCATGGCGGTCATGAATTGGAAACATGATACGCTGTCGATAGCGATCGTATGTTTTTCCATCTTCTTTTTGGATGAGCATGCCTGTGGCAATCAACTCCTGTTTGTTCTGTTTGAAGTGTGTTTCAAGAGTCTGCCAACCGGATGGAGCAAAGCCTAGTTGGTATAGCTTAGCGACTTCGCCACTGACTTGGCGTTGTTTTAAATAATTAATGGCCTCAATGCCAGATGATTTTAAAGTGTGTTGGTAAAACGTTGATACACGGTTTAGCAATTGGTATAAACTTAATGATTGCTGATGTTTTTCTGGATGAGCGTCTCGTGGGACGGTTAAGCCTGCTCGTGTAGCTAATGTTTCAATGGCACTCGGAAAACTGAGGTGTAAATAATTCATGGCAAAACTGATGACATTGCCGCTGGCGCCGCAACCAAAGCAATGGTAAAACTGCTTTTTGGTAACTACGTTGAATGAAGGGTTTTTTTCAGTGTGAAAGGGGCAGCAAGCAACGTGACTAGTGCCGCTTTTTTTTAGCGGCACATAGCTATCGATGAATTCTACAATGTCTGTTCGGTTGAGAATTTCATCGATAAAAGATTGGGGGATTAAACCCTGAGTGGGCGAGTTGCTCAATTCAATCGTGCTTTGATCATCGCGCTAACTTTACTCATGTCGGCACGACCTTGTAGTTGAGGTTTTAATTCGGCCATGACTTTACTCATGTCGCTCATTTTTTCCGCGCCTACAGTCACCATTGCTTCTTCAACAAGACGTTTGACTTCGTCATCAGTGAAGGGTTCAGGCAAGTACTGATTAATCAGTTCTAACTCAAATTCTTCTTGTGCGACCAATTCATCTCTGCCTGCTGCACTAAATTGACTAATGGATTCGTTACGTTGCTTAGCCATTTTGTCCAAAATCACAAGCATACGGGCATTATCAACTTCAATACGCTCGTCTACTTCAATTTGTTTGATTGCAGCAGAGATTAGCCGAAGCGCATCCAGTTTTTTCTTATCTCTGGCGCGCATGGCATCTTTAAGATCGTTAATGATTTGATCTTTTAAAGTCATGATTATTTACGTCGATGTGTTGCAGCACGACCGGTAGATGTGTCACGTGACAATTTTTTCAGGTGACGCTTAACCGCAGCAGCTTGTTTACGTTTACGTTCAGCAGTGGGTTTTTCGTAAAACTCACGACGACGTAGTTCAGTTAACAGGCCTGCTTTTTCACAGGAACGTTTAAAACGACGCAGTGCGTACTCTGGGTTTTCGCCTTCTTTTACGCGAACTGTGGGCATTCAGTAATCCTCGGTTAGTTTTTTCATGATCTATTCAATTATAGATGACGATTGGTAAATTTAATACAATAGGCTCGCAATTCTAGTGATACAATTGTCATTCGTCAAGTATAATTGTTATTTTTAAGGCAACAGGTGTAACCATGCGAGTATTAGGTATTGAATCGTCTTGTGATGAAACAGGCGTTGCGATTTATTGTTCGGAGCAGGGGCTAATTGCCAACGTGCTTTACTCACAAATTTTGATGCATCGTGAGTTTGGTGGTGTTGTCCCTGAATTGGCGTCGCGCGATCATGTTAAACATCTCGTACCGTTGGTTGACGAGGCCCTACAATTAGCGGGTTTTGACAAAGCAGATTTGGATGCAATTGCCTATACAGCAGGGCCTGGTTTGATTGGTGCGTTGCTAACTGGGGCATGTTTTGCTAAAAGCATGGCCTTTGCACTCGGAATACCGGCTATTGCAGTGCATCATTTAGAGGCCCATTTACTGGCTGCAAAACTGGAATCGCCAGCATTAGAGTTTCCGTTTGTTGTGTTATTGGTTTCGGGTGGTCATACGCAATTAATTGAGGCGCGTGCCTTAGGTGATTATCAACTATTAGGCGAAACGCTCGATGATGCCGTAGGGGAGGCGTTTGATAAAACGGCTAAATTGATGGGAATACCTTATCCTGGTGGACCGGAGTTGGCTAGAATGGCTGATCTTGACCAGTTTGAGTCCCCAAAGCTTAAGTTTCCCCGTCCAATGACGGACAGACCTGGATTGGATTTTAGTTTTAGTGGACTGAAAACGCATGCACTGATGGCATGGACAAATAGTGCTAAAAATGATGAAGCGCGCTCAGCCATTGCCAAGGCCTTTCAGGAAGCAGTGATTGATACCTTGGTGATCAAATGTCAACGTGCGCTGAAACAAATTAATGGTCGGTGCTTGGTGGTCGCCGGTGGGGTGGGTGCTAATCGTGCCTTACGCTCGGCACTGAGGCATTTGATGAACGAATTACAGGGTGAAGTATATTTTCCTCGGCCTGAATACTGTACAGATAATGGCGCGATGGTGGCTTATGCAGGGTGTTTGCATTTGCTTCAGGGTGAACAAGATACTAATTTATCAATTGATGTTAAAGCGCGTTGGCCACTTTAACGCAGTAGGTTGGGCCAAGGCCCAACCTACGTCTGCGCTCGGGATGACGTGGGGAGTTACGATTTTTTCAGCTTAATTTTGGGTTCAGTTCCATTCATCAGGCGGGATAGATTAGAGCGGTGTTTGTATATGACCAACCCCGTGATTAGTGCGAGTGGTGCACATGCAATGAGATTATGAAAGAGGAAAAAACAATAAAAGGGAGCCAGTACGATGGATATAATTGATGCTAATGACGAATAACGACTAATCAGAGCAATGATAAGCCACGTGAGAACAACTAGACCACCTAGTATCCAGTTAAAGCCTAGTAACGCGCCTAATGCAGTAGCAACCCCTTTCCCGCCAATGAAATTGAAAAATACTGGGTAGATATGGCCTAACACTGATGCTAGGCAAACAAAACCTAGAACAGTTGAATTTGCACCGAGTAAGTTTGCTAAAAGAACGGGTAAAAACCCTTTTAACATGTCGGTTACCAATACAATGATGGCGTATTTTTTTCCTGCTATTCGCAATACATTGGTCGCTCCTGGATTTTTTGAGCCTTCCGTTGTGGGATCTGGCAAAGAAAACACACGACACACGATCACTGCGGAACAAATTGAACCAAACAAATAGCCGATGATCACGTAAAAAATAGACAAAAAGGGTGTCAGCATAGTGGAACTCCTGGGTTTACGTCTTCAACTGCTTTTTCTAGGTTTAAAAAAGGATGGTGGGCCGTATAGGGATCGAACCTATGACACAGAGGTTAAGAGCCTCCTGCTCTACCAGCTGAGCTAACGGCCCCACACATCATTTAATCATACTTGATTTGGGTGAAAATTCAATATAAAAATAATGCTTGCAAATCATTAGTATACCGCCTACCTAAGGGTGTGATTTGCCAATGAGTAGCATTTAAAGTAACCAAGCCTTTGTTTTTTGCGATCAGAAGACCAGGCTCAAGTTTTTCAAAGTTCAGCCCGGTTCGTTCGGAGAACAATGCGTTTTCAATGGGCTGTTGCAAGCGAGTGGCATTTAACATAAATTCAAAGATTAAATCGTTTGCAGACAATTGTTCGCATCCAGCTAGAAAAGGCTTATCAGGATTCAAATAGTCTGAAGGTTGACGATGTTTGCGAGTACGACATATGTGTTGTCCATCGGCCGACGTTATTTTGCCATGGGCTCCTGCGCCGATACCAATATAGTCTCCGAATAACCAATAGTTAATATTGTGGCGAGAGGGTTTGTCTTTTTGGCAAAACGCGGAGATTTCGTAGCGGTTAAAGTGGTTGCTTTCCAATAAAGAAAATCCCTCTTCTTCAATAAGACAAGCATCATCTTCTGAAGGTAGCGAGGGTTTGGTTTTGTAAAAAACGGTATTGGGTTCAATGGTTAATTGATACCAGGATATGTGTTCTGGTTGATGATCTATCGCGGTCTGCAGATCGTTGATGCCTTCTGAAACAGTTTGATTTGGCAGTCCATGCATGATGTCAATATTGAGGTTATCAAAGCCTGCAAGGCGTGCGGCATCAATGGCTCGATGAGCCTGATTCGCATCATGAATACGTCCTAATGCTTTTAAGTGAGCAGGATTAAAACTTTGTATGCCGATGGATAAGCGATTAATGCCCAGTTTACGGTAATCGTTAAAGCGTTGTTGCTCGACAGTGCCTGGATTCGCTTCAAGCGTAATTTCAATGTCATGAGCAAAAGGCAGCATGGGTTGAACGGACTGAAATAAGGTGTCGTAGGCTTTAGCTGAAAACAGGCTGGGTGTGCCACCACCTATAAAGATAGACTGCAGTTCTCGTCCTTCAAATTGTTCTAAATCCTGCTGTAAGTCTGCAATCAGTGCGTTGACATAGTTGTCTTCAGGTAAGTTGTCAGGACTTTTATGCGAATTGAAGTCACAATAAGGGCATTTACGAATGCACCAAGGGATATGGATATATAAGGATAATGGAAGCACGGGCGAAATCAGACTGGCTTGTTAAAGACGTCAATAGTATCATAGGACAGCGAATAAATCCCTAAAGAGGAACAATACCATGAAAACAAGAGTAAGAGTTGCGGTGACCGGTGCTGCTGGACAAATTGGTTATGCTTTGCTGTTTCGTATTGCATCAGGACAGATGTTTGGTGCAAACGTTGAAGTGGAGTTGAATTTACTTGAGCTAGAGCCTGCATTGCCAGCTCTTGATGGTGTGGCCATGGAACTGGATGACTGCGCGTTTCCATTGTTGAAGCGAATCGTGTGCACGTCTGATATGAATCGAGCAATGGATGGTGTCAACTGGGCCTTGCTAGTCGGTTCCGTTCCCCGCAAGCAAGGCATGGAACGAGCGGATCTCTTGCAAATTAACGGGGGCATTTTCACTAAACAAGGTCGCGCGATTAATGATAACGCCAGTGATGACGTTCGTATTTTTGTTGTCGGTAATCCATGCAACACGAATTGCTTGATTGCAAAACAACATGCCAATGACATTCCTGATGATCGTTTTTATGCGATGACGACTTTGGATGAACTTCGTGCACGAACACAATTGGCTCAAAAAGCAGGTGTTGATGTCACTGCAGTAACTCAAATGACCATCTGGGGGAACCATTCAGCAACACAGTTCCCTGATTTTTATAATGCGAAAATCAATGGTGTATCTGCTGCTGAGGTGATCAACGATGAACCGTGGTTAAAAGATGTTTTTGTTCCCACAGTGCAACAACGTGGTGCTGCAGTGATTAAAGCTCGAGGCGCCTCGTCTGCTGCGTCTGCTGCGAATGCCATTATTCAAGGGGTTAATCATCTGGTGACAGATACAGTGGCGGGCGAGTCGTTTTCTATGTGCCGTAGTTCACAAGGTGAATATGGTGTGGACGAAGGTTTGATTTTCTCATTCCCATGTCGTCGTGAAAATGGGATTATTCGTGTGGTAGAGGATTTGCCATTTAATGACTATAGCCAAAATAAATTCAATGACACACTTAATGAGCTGCGCAGTGAGCATGAAATTGTGAAGGGTTTAGGACTGCTGGGTTGAGTTTGCATTCAACAAAAGGACATGAGAAAAGATTCATGTCCTTTTGTTCAAGGAATTTTAGATTGATTTGCAGTTTTATATCAAAATCAAAAAACATGCTATTATGCACGAATTATTACCATTCTTGGTCTTCTTGTGAACTTTCTAAATAAGCTGTCAGCCGCTGTCATAGGGGAGTTACTATTCAGGCTCATATATCTTCTTGAACATGTAGTTATACTACCAACTGAAATTTTTTGGGCTTGGCAAAAGTTGTTTCAATGGATGGGGTTAGACAAAGAACATTTGATTGGAAAAATTTTAGCTGGATCTTGGACGACGCTGTCCTGTCTTCTTATCCTAGCCACATGGATTGTCTCACCATTTGCGTTGTTAGGTGCTGTCCTTGGTTTAACTATAATCAATTATTCAATTGATTATAAATGGCAAGCGGCATTTATTGGCTGGAACCAAGGTTTTGATGGGCTGTTTATACATTGTGCCGAAAGATATAACTATGTTCTTAATTTGTTTGTTGATGCCCCACTTTTGGTTACTTTCACGCCAATACTCAATAGCATAGAGATCCAGCAGTATTTTTCTGCCGAATATTTAGCCCAGATTGCGGCTATAGCTGGTATGGGAAGGCGTACCATTGCTCCGGGTCAGTGGTTTATATTACAAGATTTTTTAGCTGAAGTTAATGAACTGCTAAATCAACAGCGGCAACCAGCCGCCCCTGGGATAGGAGAAGACAATATTATTGATTTAGATACCATAACGTTGTCTTCAACTGAGTTAGATCGGTTTCGCGCTGATCAGAATCCCCCACTAAGCAAAGAAGAACTCACCCGGCTTCAATCTGAAACGGACGTAAGTATAAAAAATAAATTAACAAACTACATTAATTTACTAGATCGGCTTGAAGACAGCGGTAACTGCATCATTCTTATGGAACGACCTAAAAAACAAGAGGCTGTTTTGTTAGTGAAGCTCTATCAACGAGATGGTCAAGACTTTCCTGTGCCGATGTCTTCGCATATTTTTGATAGGCAAGCCCTACGCAGATGGGTGAACCGTCACAACAATAATCCAGCGATGGGTCGAGATCCTATTTTTGGCTCACAAGCCTATGAGGGTTGTCCAACACGTTATGTCGTGCACCCCTATTATCCGACATCTGAATCGACTACAGGTGTCAGTCAAGAGTTAGGTGATCTTGCTGGTTCGTTAAGAGCACATTTAGAGCAAAATCAACCGCGAGTAAGCGAAAGAAGTAGGATGATCGCCGAGAGATTGAGTTATTTTTTCCCGGCGAGCTCAAGTCTTTCTTCAGATAATCAGCCTGCAGTAGCAAACACAAGCAGAGCCCAGTCACCTTCAATATGAGTTGACTGGTGTACAAAATCAGTTTGATAGGCGTCGATTAAAATCGGCGCTTGCTCGGCAAGAAGCCCTGATACCACCAACAGCCCTTTGTCCTTAAGTAAATCATGAAAACGGGTTTTTAACGACATCAATGGTGCTAGCAGAATGTTTGCTATTAGCAAGTCTACAGGTTTTTCCAACGTTTCTGGTTGACCGATGGTGAGTTGAGATGACACGATGGCGTTGTTAGAGGCATTGTCTTGTGTTGCCAGCAACGCTTGTTCATCGATGTCTACTGCATCCACATGCATCGCGCCCAGTTTTAACGCGGCAAGGGCTAAAATGCCTGATCCACATCCATAGTCGATGACCTGCTTATGGCTTAAATCAGCATGGTCTAACCACGTTAAACAGAGCGACGTAGTGGCATGTGATCCTGTTCCAAATGCTAATCCCGGATCTAAAATTAGATTAACGGCATCAGGTTCGGGTGGGGTTATCCAAGAAGGGCAGACCCACAGACGATTTCCGAATTGTTGGGGTTTGAATTGATCCAAGCAAGTTCGTTCCCAGTCTTGATCAGGTAACTCGTGTATGGAGTAACTCAAGTGAGGAAAGGTTTCAGACACCAGTGCACGTGCGATGTTGGCGTCAGTATCTTCTAAATACAAAGCATTTGCGACAACATTGGGCCATAGTGGAGCAGCACCAGGGGCGGGCTCCAGAATGGGATCGTCATACTGATCGGTTAATGTGATGGATAAAGCGCCAGTTTCTTCCAGCGCTTCAGAGAGCAGCTCTATTTGATCACGATGGCATTGCTCAATTTGTAATTGGAACATATAGAATTTTAATCCTTCAACATCTTTTCTAAGTAATGAATGTTTGTGCCACCTTCAATGAAGTTTTTGTCACGTAAAATACGATGGTGCAACTCAATGTTGGTTTTGATACCGTCAATGATGATTTCATCCAGCGCATTACGCATTCTTGCACAAGCTTCTTCACGGGTCTCGCCATAACTGATGAGCTTTCCAATCATGGAGTCATAATTTGGTGGAACCGTGTAACTGCTGTAAACATGAGAATCGAAGCGAATCCCCGGGCCGCCTGGTTGATGTAGCAAGCGTATGGTGCCAGGAGATGGCATAAACGTTCTTGGATCTTCAGCGTTGATTCTGCATTCAATAGCATGTCCGCGCAGGTTAATATTATCTTGATTTAGCGTAAACGGCATGTCACTGGCAATTTTGATTTGCTCTTTGATTAAATCAATGCCTGTAATCATTTCTGTAACTGGATGTTCTACTTGGATGCGTGTGTTCATTTCAATGAAATAAAAACAACCATCTTGATAGAGAAACTCGAACGTTCCAGCGCCACGATACTGTATTTCACGGCAAGCATTCACCACACATTTACCCATTTTTTGTCGCAATTTGGGTGTGATTCCTGGGGCTGGTGCTTCTTCGACTACTTTTTGGTGACGCCGTTGCATGGAACAATCGCGCTCGCCTAAATGCACGGCATTGCCTTTGCCATCACCTAAGACTTGAAATTCAATATGACGAGGATTTTCAAGGAATTTTTCCATGTAAACCACGGGATTATTAAACGCCGCTTTGGCCTCACTACGAGTAAGCGCAATAGCATTTAGCAAGTTGCCTTCGCTATGCACAACACGCATGCCACGACCACCACCACCGCCCGCGGCTTTAATAATGACTGGATAGCCAATTTTTCGCCCTAAGGACAAGTTAAGCAGATCATCTTCCAATAAAGGGCCATCAGAACCTGGTACACAAGGGACCCCAGCTTTCTTCATTGCAGTAATGGCTGAAATTTTATCACCCATCATGCGAATGGTGTCTCCTCGAGGACCAATAAAGCGAAAACCACTTTGCTCGACAATGTCGGCGAAGTCAGCATTTTCTGCTAAAAACCCATAGCCTGGATGGATGGCTACAGCATCTGTTATTTCCGCAGCAGATATAATGGCTGGGATATTTAAATAGCTTTTCTGAGATGCAGCAGGCCCAATGCACACGGTTTCATCAGCAAGACGAACGTGCAGTAGATCTTTATCTACATCGGAATGCACGGCAACGGTCTGAATACCTAATTCTTTGCATGCACGTAAAATACGCAGTGCAATTTCGCCGCGGTTGGCAATAACGATTTTACTCAGCATGATATCTCCCCTTATTCAATGACAAACAGGGGCTGATCATATTCAACCGGATCACCATTTGAAACCAGTACAGCAGTGATGACACCTGCTCGGTCGGCTTCAATTTCGTTGAACATTTTCATGGCTTCAATAATACATAAGGTTTCACCCATTTTAACGGCTTGGCCTACGGTGACAAATGCAGCGGCATCTGGTGATGGAGAGGTATACATCGTACCAACCATGGGTGAGCGAAGTGTATGACCTGATGCAACAACAGCTGCAGGTTCAACAGGAGCGACTGGTTGGGCTGCAACAGGGGCTTGCAGTTGAATATGGGTTTGAGGTTGTTGATGTTGCGGCATGTATCGATGAGCCGATGATTCTGACATATGACTATGACGGCTTAAGCGAAGCGATTCCTCGCCTTCCTTGATTTCAATTTCCGAAATGCCAGTTTCCTCAAGTAATTCAATTAATTTTTTAATTTTGCGAATATCCATCTATGTAACTCTCTCTTTAAGTTAATTTATTGATAATAGTTTGCAAGGCGAGCATATAGCCCTGTGTACCCAGACCACTGATAACACCTGTAGCTATGTCGGAAAACCATGAATGTTGGCGAAAGGGTTCGCGTGCATAAATGTTGCTGATATGAACTTCAATAAACGGGATGTGTACTGCCAAAATAGCATCACGTAACGCAATGCTCGTGTGGGTAAATGCCGCTGGATTAATAATCAGATAATCTATTTGATCGTAATAGGCTTGGTGGATAGCATCGATTAACGCCGCTTCACTGTTGCTTTGTAATGTAGTTAAATTAAAGCCTGCAGCATTGGCTTGTGAAGCCAATTTCTCATTGATTTGTTTTAAAGTGTCTAGACCATAAACGTCAGGCTCTCGTACACCGAGCATATTGAGATTGGGTCCATGCAGAACAAGTATGTTTTTCATTAAACCGCAGTGTTGAGTACAATAATATGTCTATTTTGCCCGAATTTTATGAAAATGTCTATATAAGCGAGGATATCGGCACGATGTCGACATGTTAGATGCATAATTCTTATCGCGCAGCTTTTTAATTGACTTCGCACATTATTTTTGATTACATACCTCTTGAGAGCGCAACTATGGAAAAATAGTGCGCAAATGAAGTCCAACTGATAGCATAAATGCCATAGGAATTATTTTTTATGGGCATTTATTCAAAAGGAATTATAGATCATGAAAACCCATGTATACTTATCTCCACTCATGTTAGGTATGGCCGTTGTTGTTTCTCCAACCCTTCATGCTGTGGAAGCAGTCAATTTGCAAGCCTTATCCTTTGAAAAACTTCAACGAACATTTGATGTGCCGCTGTCTGGAGAGCGCCTACAATATAGCTCCAAGAGGCCAGACTCTCTACAATTCATTCATCAACACACCGATAAGAAGCACATTAATCACGTCCGTATGCGCCAAGAGTATGCTGGATTTCCAGTGTTTGGTGGTTACGCCATTATTCATACCCCTCGTAATGCGAAAACGTTGTTACAAAACTCACACTCAGTGTCTATGACGGGCATTGTATTTCCCGGTTTGGAAACGGAGTTGGGGCAACCATCGAAAACGTTTACAACGGGAGCCAATAGGGCTTTACAACACTTCAAGACGCAGTTTGCGAATCAAAACATACTTGAAGAGCAAGTGACTCCGATGGTGTATGTTGATGAAGACCATCGAGCATTCTGGGCTTATAAAGTATGCGTATTTGTCCAGCCTTTGAATGCTATTCCTGAACGTCAAACAGCTATTCTTGATGCGCAAACGTTTAAACCCTTTAAACAGTGGAATGATGTAAAAACAAGTCGTTCGATCGTCAAAGCGCAAGGCTATGGCGGCAATGCACGTGTCGGGATGCATCAATATGGCGTGGATTTGCCATTTCTTCACCTGACTCGAGATAATGCTACGGGGACATGCTTTATGAAGAGCAAAGACGTCAAAGTGGTGGATATGGGGCGAGAGTATTTTGCTCCTTTATCCCCCATGGCTATTTCTTGTCAACTTAAGGGGCTTGATGAAGAGTCTATTTGGTGGACTGGATATCAGGCCGATGGATATGATCAGGAAAATGGCGCTTATTCTCCTTCAAATGATGCGCTGTATTATGGTGGCGTTATCAAAGAAATGTATACCAATTGGTATGGCTTGGATGTTCTAACCCGCAATGATAAATCCATGCCATTAATCATGCGAGTGCATTATGGAGCGGGTTATGAAAATGCTTTTTGGGATGGCAAACAAATGACGTTTGGTGATGGGGGGACAAGAATGTATCCCTTGGTCTCGTTGGGTGTGGGTGCACATGAAATTAGCCATGGTTTTACAGAGCAACATTCTGATCTTAATTATTTTGGTCAATCAGGTGGAATGAATGAATCTTTTTCTGATATGGCAGCACAAGCTGCTGAATTTTACCTGAATAAAAACAATAGCTGGGACATTGGTCATGAAATCATGAAGGAAAACAGTGGTTATGAGGTCTTGCGGTATATGGACAAGCCAAGTCGCGATGGTCGTTCGATTGATAGGGCAGATAAGTATCGTGACGGCATGAATGTTCACTATTCCAGTGGCGTGTACAATCGATTGTTTTACTTGTTGGCCAATCAACCCGGATGGGATGTGCGCCAAGCCTTTCATGTGATGTTGAAAGCTAATGTGGATTATTGGACACCTTATTCAAATTTTGCAGACGGAGCATGCGGAGTATTGCAAGCGGCCCGAGATTTGGAATTGTCCCTTGACGATGTAAAACAATCATTGGATGGGGTGGCGATTAATTATCAGATGTGTAAACTGGATTCAGTAGTTTTATAGATCTACTTCTATACTGTTAACCTCAGCCCGAAGGGGCCGAGGTTAACTCAAACATTACCTATCAGGCTGATTAAAATCTAACCTTCTACATACTCACCAAAACAAGCTAAACTGTTTAAACGAGCGCGATTAAGAAGTGCCGCTTGAGCCTTAGCTACATTTGCTGTTTTACCTGCCCAAACTTTTAAACAATCTTCCTGCAATGCCCGGCCATAAGAGAAGCTCAATGTCCATGGTTGGTAACCAGTAGCATTAATCGCGTTTAAATTGGCTGTTGCCTGCTGAGGTGTTTGGCCACCAGACAAGAAATTGATAGAGGGGACTGCTGCAGGCACTGTATTTCGAAACACACTGACTGTGTAATCCGCAATGTCTTCTGGAGAGCTGAATGGCTTAAAGCTCTTGCCTGAGGTAATCATGCTTGGTTTGAGAATGATGTGTTCAAGTTCAACTTGATGAACAAACAGTGCACGGAACAATTCATGCAATACCATTTCACTCGCTTCTGCACAATGTTCTATCGTGTGATCACCATCCATTAAAATTTCTGGTTCAACGATAGGTACGATGCCTACGGCTTGGCAGCTTGCTGCATAACGTGCTAAATTTTCAGCGCCTGCTTTCATGGCAGTAAGGCTTGGAGTGAAATCAGAAATAGAGTAGACATTACGCCATTTTGCAAATTTTGCACCTTGACGTTTAAATTCCATCAGGCGTTCAGTTAGGCCATCTAGGCCTTGAGTCACTTTTTCATCTTCAGTGTTTGCTAAGTCAACCAAGCCTTTGTCAACTTTTATGCCAGGAATAATGCCTTGCTCGGTGAATAAATCAACAATAGATTTGCCATGGGCATCTTTATTTTGAAAGGTTTCTTCAAATAATATAACGCCGTTGATGTATGAACCTAAGTCAGGTGTTGTTGCCAGCATTAGGCGATAGTTTTGGCGGTTTTCAGGCGTGTTTTCAAGGCCAATGTCGGCGAAACGTTTGCCAATGGTGCCATTGCTCTCGTCTGCAGCCAAGATGCCTTTGCCATCTTGTAGTAAATGATCCATTGTGGCTGATAATTCATCGTAGTACATGTTGTCTCCTAAGTCTTATGAAATGTATTTTTCGCGAATCACTTGTTGTATGGCAAAGCCATGATCTTTTAACCAAGAGAATGATTCATCAATCATTGCGGGATTACCGCATAAATAAACTCTATCCTGTTCAGCATTTAACGCTAATTCTGGAAAAGCATGCTGGACATAACCACTGAACTCATGTTCCTGTAAATGGTCTACAGACTCGCGGCTTAAATGTGCTCTAAACTCAATGCGTGGTGAAAGAGATGCAAACTGTAAAAACTCATCACGATAGAGGGTGTCCTCGCGTTTTTGCACGCCGAGCAAAATAACAATACTTAATTCAGGGTTTAATTCCAATCGGCGTGTAAGCTCTGGAAGCATAGCGCGGAAAGGTGTAACGCCTGTGCTGGTTGCAACCATAATATATCGTTTTGGAATCTCATCTTTCAAAATCAAACGTCCAAATGGTCCGTTAATATTGATGCTATCGCCAGGTTTTAAATTAAAAAGAAATTCCGTTCCAGGGCCGTTTTCAACAAATCCTGCTGCAAACTCAATGCAATTGTTATCTGATGGCATATTAGCGATACTGTAGCTACGACGCAACATTTTTCCATCACGTTCGAAGTGAATGGTGATGAATTGTCCTGGCAAGTAGTTGAATGGGGGATTTTGAGTACTCCGAAATATAAAATGTTTCACTTTCGGTGAAAGCATGATGGTATCTTCTAGAATTACAGGGAAGGTTTTGACTTGCATCATCGTTCTTTATCAATGGGAAATGCCTTAATATAGGGAAAAAATTTCACAATGCAAGCATTGATTACAATTTTGTCTATTATGAGCCTATAATTGATTCATGAGCATCATCGATCTGACAACTATTTTAGGTAATTTAGCACAATCACTTCTTTCAATTGAGCGTTTGGTTGAAGGGCTAGGATATATGCTGGGTATTGGTTTTGTCATCTCAGGCTTGGTAAGACTTACAAAAATAAACAAATACTCTCATGATGGCCCGTCGGCGCCACTGGCAAATATTTTGGGTGGGGCTGTGTTAATTTTTTTGCCTTCAGCTGCAAATGTCATGTCAAACACATTTTTTGGCACTAGTAATATCTTAGCCTACGCGAACTACAGTCGTTTTAATTTTTATGATTCTATGGGCGTGTTGATTCAAACGGCGGGGATTATTTGGTTTGTTCGAGGTGCTGTTCTGTTGGTGCATGCCTCTGAGCCGGGTAAGCAAAAAGGATTTAAAGGATTTCTATTTGTCATTGCAGGCGTATTTGCAATGAACTTTGCGCTTACGGTTAGCGCTTTGAATACTCTGTTCGCTTATTTTATTGGCATAACAGGCAAGTTCTTTTAACGCGATGTTCTAGTCGTCTTCACCACAGATTTTCAGATGATTTGCTTTAGCAAAGTCTAAAATTGATTGATAGACTTCGGGGCTAGTTTCTTGGAGCTTGGGGTCTAGCAGTACGCATTTATACCCTTCATGATTAACACTTGGCTGAAGCATGGGTGAATAGTGAATGCGGCTATTTTTAAAGCTGGCCATTGAGCCGCTCATGCGTTCTGCCCAGTCACTGGGACGAAACGTCTTTCCTTGAGTGGTTACGCCTTCAATGATAATTTTTTTGTCGCCAGATTTGGTCATTATGTTTGCATAATGTGAATGATGTGAATAGTATAACATCATTCACATCATTTCGGAAAATGAAGTATACTATACTGAGAATATTTATTTTATGGGGTTTATCGCAGTGCAAAATAAAGAAAGGCGTTCAGGAATTTATTTGTTACCTAATCTACTGACCACGGCCAGTTTGTTTGCAGCATTTTATTCGATTGTTGCGTCATTAAAGGCCCAGTACGACGTTGCCGTGATTGCCATTTTTATTGGCATGGTTGCGGATGGGTTAGATGGTCGTATTGCTAGAATGACTAACACACAAAGTGAATTTGGTGCCGAATATGATAGCTTGTCGGATATGGTGACGTTTGGTGTTGCTCCGGCACTCTTGTTGTATAGCTGGAGCTTGGATCAGTTCGGTAAGATTGGTTGGTTGGTTTCATTTGTATACACAGCAGCTGTAGCCTTAAGATTGGCCCGTTTTAATACTCAACTAGAGACGGCTGATAAAAGTTACTTTCAGGGCTTAAACTGTACGTTTGCTGCGGCATTTGTTGCCTCCTTTGTTGGTTTGTGTCAACAGCATGAGTGGTCGTCTGTGTTTGTTGCGGTATTGTCCGCTGTCGTTGCTCTGCTCGCTGCTATATTGATGGTTAGTAATATCAGATACCATTCGTTTAAAGAATTGGATTTCAAAGGCAAAATTCCTTTTCTTTACGTGCTATTAATGGTGATTGCCTTCGTAGCTATTGCTGCCAGCCCTATGCTGATGGTGTTCATTGGAACTATGTTGTACGCTTTATCAGGCCCCTTACAAACCTTATTTGCGCTTCATCGTATGCGTAAGCTGCGTCGTAAGTTTGTTAAGGTAAATGATAAAGTTTGAAAATCGAGGTCGTCTCGCGGTCAATTTTTTCTAGCTAGGCGACTTTTATTCCGCTTCATGAAAGCGATTGTTGATTAGATCAACCAACGCTTTTTCCATCGCATCTTCATCAGGCCCTGTGATTTCTAGGGTTAGCTCAGCTCCTTTTTGCGCAGCGAGAGACATCACTCCCATGATGCTTTTTCCATTGATGGTGTGTTTTTTGTTGATCACCTCAATTTTGCTTTGATATTTTGCGGCTGTAGAAACGAATTTAGCAGAAGCTCTGGCGTGTAAACCTAGTTTGTTGATGATGTTGATTTTAATTATTTTCATAAGGCTCTAAGGTTAATAGTTATTTCAAGTGCAGTTCGCTCTCTTTGATGGTTCCCCGCCTGCGCGGGGATGACATCAAAATTATAGCTTGATGATAGTTTGCTTTCATGGTGATGACTAAAAAGATGGTAGATATTGTTCAACTGATAGAGCTACGGCGTTGACCTAACCTACGCAGTTCAGTCATTTGAACATGATTATTCTACATCGTTTTGATCTTTGCCTTCATCCCAGCTTCTGCACGCGTGATCACGGTGGTCTAGTTTTTTCTCTTTATGCTTCATGAGCTGCTTATCGAGCTTATCAATGAGAAGATCGATGGAATTGTACATGTTTTCGGTTTCTGCACTAGCATGCACCTCGCCTTTTGTCACTAGAATAGTGGCTTCGGCAATTTGACTGAGCTTCTCAACATCAAAAGTGACATTAACAGATGTTATCTTGTCAAAATGGCGTTCGAGTTTATTAAATTTATCTTCTGTGAATGCTCTGAGAGCAGGAGTAACCTCTACTCGGTGACCCTTAAAATTGATTTGCATGTTATTCTCCCTTTTATTTAAAACACAATCCAAAAGATATCAGCCCTTAAATACAGTGTATATCATCCATCGCGATTATCCAGTAAAAACCCGTTATTTTCTGGCGTAAACAAAGACGGATAAAATCACTAGCAACATGCCTAGCAGTTGTAATCCTGTTAATTGCTCATGCAAAATAGCCCACGCAAGAATCACAGTGGCTACAGGCATGATTGCTGTCGATAGAGACGCCATAACCGCATCGACTCGTTGTGCTCCTAATGACCAAAACACGTAAAATAATCCTGAACTTAATCCAATAAGGCACAAAATAACCCAAGAAAAACTACTCACGTGCAACGATACGAAAGGCATGTATAAAATCACTGGGAACAAGAACAATGCATTGACCCCATTTAGCAAGGCTGATGTTAAGAAGACGGGTAAGCGATTAGAATACAATTTGCATAAGACATAATAAGTAGCCTCAGGTAAGAGCGACAATAAAATGATAGCATCGCCAAAAAAAGAATGAACTTCACTCACACCTTGAAGCTTTGAGTAGGAAATAATAAGAAGGCCAATTGTGGCAAATGATATACAAATCACAGTTTGTGTCGTTATTTTTTCTTTTAAGACTAGCCATGAAATGACTGCTATCATAGCTGGTAGGGCACTGGTAATAATCCCTGCAACGTTAGCATCGGTATAATTTAATCCGGTTAACATGAGGGCATTGAATAAAAAACCCGCTGTTAACGCTTGAGCTAATAAAAAGTACCAATCTTTACGTTGAAGAGCTAAAAGATACACTTTAATAGGTCGTTTCTTGATAGGCACAACCCAGTGCAACAATAATAAAATGAACGCGGCTAAAGCAAAACGAATTTCCAACAACACCATGACTGGAATATCAGTGAGTAATAATTTGGAAGTAACGATATTTATTCCGACCATCGTTTGAGCAAGTATTAAAAAAAACATACCAGGCATCGCGTAAATCTTTTTCATTAAACCTCTTATTTTATGGGGTTTTTAGTGACGGGTGATTGGGTTTCAGTAAGACGTCGAGATTGTATCACTTAAGCTGTGTGCCGCCAATTGAGTTTTGACCCGATATCTCCTTATAACTTTTTACAGCAAAGAGAAGAGGCTCGTTTAAATTTTTTTGTTCACTGCCCCTAATCAAGCAGACATTGATTTAAGTAATGTCCTAATAATTGCGTTGAGGCCTACTGCAACCAATGTTGCCAGCATTAAAATTAACAGGATTTCTCCAAAGAGGGATGCATAATGGGCTTTAATATCAATGGTCTGCAATTGCTCTGGTGATATGGCAGTTAATCCCGCGAGCTTTCCTGCAAGAAATGCTCCGATTCCGATTGTTGATAAGAAAATTCCCATTAACGTACTCACTTTTTTACGACAAGCAAACATAGTAACAGCTGCTAATCCAACTGGTGATAAGAGTATTTCTGCTAGTGAAATAATCAAATAGGCCGGTATGATGTAAAGTGGCGATAATAATCCATTGGGGGTTTTGATATAACAAATGGAAACGATTAGTAAATAAGCCATTGTAATAGCCATCATTGCGGCCAAAAACTTATTGGCAACACGAATGCCTTGTTGTGTTTTGTCCATGGGTTTTGATTTCTTGTATACTAAGAACAAACCTAAAACAATCATTCCAATGCTTTCAATACCCACATAATATGGCGGTGGAAATGGATACCCGAATAATGTAGGTTCAGCAACGCGTAATAAAAACAATGTCAATGATAAGAATATTTGAAAGTAAAACGCCCAAAATAACACTGCAATTAAACATAGAAGCCCGAGTACTATGGTCTGACGTACTTGAGGCCCTTCTTCATTTTTAATACACCATAGATAGTAACCTGTTGAAAAAATAGCAACGATAGAAAAGACAACAATAGCCAGTGATGGATAATTTAAAATATAAAAAGAAGCTAACCAGAGTGAGGTTATAATAAGCGTAGCCAAGACCGTGTTTTTAACTGTGAAGGCATGTGGGATATAATCTTCTAGACGATACCAATAGATCCCCAGTGAAAAAATAATTGCCCCACCAAGCATACCGAGTGAAGCACTTAAAAATGCAAAAGACCAACCAAAGTGGGTGCTTAAGTAACTAGGTAGGGTCGTTCCTAAAATAATTCCGGTTGTAATGCCCATGTAAAATATCATAAACCCTTTTTCACGGTCTGACGATCCGGCAGGATATTCATTACCTAGTAACGAAGAAATGTTGGGTTTAAGTAATCCTGTACCAACTGCAATACCCGCTAATGCAATGTTTAGAAAGCTATTTGATGCGACCAGACTTAAAATGGTGTAACTACAGATTAAAATGACTGAACCCATTAAAATAACTCTTTTTTGGCCAAGCAGGTGATCTGCAATCCACCCACCAATAAGTGGAGATAGATAGGCTAGGGCTGTGAAAGAACCTACTAGTGAGTAAACTTGTTTATCGGGCCAATGAAAATTGATAGCAAGGTATAATATTAATAATGTCTGAACAACATAAAAACCGTAACGCTCCCACATCTCTGTAGCAAAAAAAATGGGTAGTACTCGAGGATGTTTGGAATCGATTTTTTTCATGATCACACAATATAAGAGAGTAATACAATAGTGAGGATTATAACATAAACTTTGAGAATCATGGTATAAATTAGGACACTGTGCGGAATTTTGTGAAAAAAGTGTTTATGTTACTGATATTTAAAATGAATTTACCTGAGGTGAAGATGGGGTGTATTTTAAGTAAATTTTGGCCTTGTTATTAAACAAGGCCTTAGAGTATGTTCGCCAAATTAATTATTTGACTTTTTTCTCATTGAATTCAACGTGCTTGCGAATAACAGGGTCATAGCGTTTGAACTTAAGCTTGTTAGTCGTTGTGCGTGGATTTTTAGTTGTGGTTACAAAATAACCTGTTCCTGCGCTGGATTCCATTTTAATTTTAATGCGAATAGCTGCCATGGTATTTCCCCTTCAGTTAAATTTTTTCGCCGTTGGCTCGCAATTTGTCGATAACTGCTTTAATTCCCAATTTATCGATAGTACGCATACCTCTTGGTGTTAACTTCAGAGATACAAAGCGATTTTCTTCTTCAACCCAGAAACGATGGTGTTGAATATTAGGTAAAAAGCGACGTCTTGTTTTATTGTTGGCATGCGACACGTTATTTCCACTGATGGGCCGCTTACCAGTAACCTGGCATACTCTTGACATGATGTTACTCCAACGAGTCTGACAATTATAGGTCAGATTTGTTTAAAAAATTATTAGTTCATTCGCATTGCGAACTGGCTGAAATAAATTACAGGTTGCGTTTTATAACAAAAAATAAGCTTAGATGCAAGATATCGATAAAAATTGACTTAAAAAAAACGTGTTATTGGACAGACATGGTACTGCCCGTGCATAATCCTCGCTTTTGCCCGAGGTGTTAGATGCAGCGACGAACGATTAAAAGTTTTGTATTACGGACTGGACGGGTCAGTAATCGTCAGCAACAAGGTTTGGATCAATGGTTACCAGACTATGTCATGCCAAAGCCTGAGAGTGTTTGGTCTTTGTCTACGGAGTTTGGTCGAACAGCAGATACTGTTGTTGAAATCGGTTTTGGGATGGGTGCCTCCTTATTGTCCATGGCGAAAGCTCGCCCTGATATTAATTTTTTAGGCGTTGAAGTACATCTTGCCGGTATTGGAAGTTTAGCTGCGGATTTGCATGATGAACAAATAAACAATGTACGCGTTGCGCCATTTGATGCGGTAGAGGTATTTACTCACAGTTTAGCGGATAATTCTCTGGCCGGCGTTCAGGTATTTTTTCCTGACCCATGGCCTAAAGCGCGTCACCACAAGCGACGTCTTATTCAAGCTGAATTCATTAATATGCTCGTTCAAAAAATTAAAGTAGGGGGATTCGTTCATTGTGCAACGGATTGGCAAAATTATGCTGAACACATGCATGCAGTGCTGTCAGAACAACCAGCCTTGCGCAATCAAAATCCCGATGGAGACTATGTTCCTCGTCCTGATACACGTCCTTTAACTAAATTTGAACAACGTGGTGAACGTTTGGGGCATGGTGTCTGGGATTTAGTATATATTAGAAAAGAATGAATCGATTTTTAATGGCAGCACACTTGCTTAAACTGGCCAGACCCCATAGAATTCTAATTTTTAGCGCGAAGCGCGGAGCGTAATTCATGGGATGGAATGGGCCAGATAAAGGCAAAGATCCATGGGGCGGCAAAAGTCAGCCTCCTGATCTAGACGAAGCATTGAAACGTTTGCAAGAAAAATTAAAAAAATTGTTTTCTGGTGGTGTTGAAAAAGTGATCACACCAGAATCCAGTTCAGGTTCAGGAACAACTCCAAATGGTCGGTTGCTGGCTGGTTTTGCCTTGCTGGGTGTGTTCGTTTTATGGGCTTTGTCTGGCATATTTATCATAGATCCGGCAGAGCAAGCAGCTGTATTAAGATTTGGCAAGTATATTAAAACCGTGGGTCCAGGACCTCATTGGCTCCCCCGTTTTATCTCGTCAAAAATAGTGTTGAACGTGGATCGTGTATCCGACTACTCTTATTCAGCACAAATGCTGACTAAAGATGAAAATCTGGTCTCTGTGGCAGTGGCGGTTCAATATCGCATTGGTGATTTGCAAGATTATTTGTTTAATGTCAGCGATCCTGAAGAAAGTTTGCAACAGGCCACCTCTAGTGCTTTGCGACAAGTTGTTGGTACAACCACCTTGGATCAAATCATTACAGAAGGTCGCGATGCATGGGGGATTAGTGTACAAGATTCCTTGGTTAAAACGCTTGAGCGTTATAAAACAGGAATCATTATTGTGAACGTCTCGCCCCAGCCGGCTCGTGCTCCTGAAAATGTGCAAGATGCATTTGATGATGCAATTAAAGCGCAGGAAGATGAAAAACGCTTTAAAGAACAGGCCCGTGCATATGCTGCACGCGTTGTTCCTATCGCAGAAGGAAATGCTAAGCGGATTTTTGAAGAAACTAAAGCCTACGCAGAGCAAGTGGTGTTGCGTGCCAAAGGAGAAACAGCTGAGTTTCTGGAGTTGTTGCCAGAATATGCTCGCTCGCCGTTTGTAACTGGAGAGCGGATGTATTTGGACACAATGCAGCAAATATTAAGTTCAACCAGTAAAATCATTGTTGATGGTAAAGCAGGCAATGTGTTGTACTTACCTCTTGATAAATTAGCTGTAAACTCGCCTGATGCGAATTTGAGAAAGCCTGAGTTGATGAATCGCACTCCAGTCGTTAACCAACAAGCTAATAATGCCTTGCTGGACGGTCGGCAAACGACACGAACAACTGAGCGTCAAGGGAGGGCAGGTTGATGAATGCAAAAAAAACAATTTTGGCTGCAGTAGCTTTTTTTATCTTGTTGGTACTGTTTAGCTGCGTATTTACCATTACGCAGGGTAAGCATGGTATTATATTGAGGCTTGGACGATTGGTGAATGACTCTCAGACCAGTAAAGTAAAGATTTTATCACCTGGTCTACACATGAAAATGCCGTTCATTGAAAGTGTTCGCGTATTCGATACACGAATTCAGACACTGGATATCAAATCGTCACGCATCGTTACCAAAGAAAAGAAAGACGTGATTGTCGATTACTATGTTAAATGGCGTATTGAAGATCTGGCGCAGTATTTCAAGTCAACCGGTGGCAATGAATTTAAAGCTGAAACGTTACTTGAGCAACAATTAAATACTTCTTTACGTGCACAGTTTGGTAAACGCACCATTTCCGATGTGATTTCAGGTGGACGTGATGATGTCATGGACGTTTTAAGAGAGCGCGCTGAAGAGCAAGCCTCTCAATTGGGTGTTCACGTTGTGGATGTGCGCATTAAAGGGATCGAGCTGCCAGCGAATACGAGTAATGCTATTTATCAACGTATGCGTGCAGACATGCAGAAAATAGCTAATCATCATCGTGCCGATGGTCAGGCTCAAGCAGAAGCTATTCAAGCCTCCGCTGACGCACGAGTGACTATTTTGCTTGCGCAAGCCAAGAGTGACGGGCAAATTATTCGTGCCCAAGGACAAGCCAAAGCTGCAGAAATTTATGCCAAGGCATTTGGTCAGAACAAGGAGTTTTTTGCATTCTATCGTAGTTTAAAAGCGTATGAAGGCAGTTTTAATAATAAGAATGATATACTGGTACTAGATCAAAGCAATGCCTTTTTTGATTACTTTAAAAAAGGTTTTGGGAAGAATTTAGGTGCTGAAGTAAAACAATAGAACATGGTTTCTTGTTAGCGGATACGTCATATCCAAATGGATTAACGTCATCTGGAACGCAGTGAGGGATCTCCATTGTTTGGCATTGTGCCAATACAGGGAGGTCCCTCACTGCGTTCGGGATGACGTATCTCGTTTCGAGATGAAGTGTCTGCATTTTAAGAAATTAAAAATAACTTTTTAGAGTAAGAATTAATTATGGGTAAAAATGTTGTAGTAGTCGGTACACAATGGGGTGATGAGGGCAAGGGAAAAATTGTTGACTTGCTGACTCAGGATACACAGGTGGTTGTGCGTTATCAGGGTGGGCACAATGCAGGGCATACGCTTAAAATTAATGGCGTAAAGACTGTTTTACGACTTATTCCATCAGGCATGTTGCGCACCCATGTGCAATGTTATATTGGCAATGGCGTGGTATTGTCGCCGGACGCCTTATTAACTGAAATCAGAGAGTTGGAAAGTAAAGGCATTGATGTGCGCAGTCGCTTACACATCAGTCAAGCGTGCCCATTAATTTTGCCTTGCCATGTTGCGCTCGACAAAGCACGTGAAATCCATAAAGGCAGTGCCGCGATTGGTACTACCGGACGTGGGATTGGGCCTGCGTATGAAGATAAAATCGCTCGTCGCGCATTAAAAGTCAGTGACTTGTTGAATTTTGAACAATTTACAGTCAAGTTGACTGAGTTGCTAGAATATCATAATTTTGTTCTAACCCAATATCATCATCAACCCGCAGTCGATTTGTCGGCACTACTTGCTGAAGCTAAAGTGTGGGCTGAAGAATTGCGTCCAATGGTGACTGATGTCACTTCACGTTTACATGAGCATCGCAGAAATGGTGACGCGATTTTATTTGAGGGCGCGCAGGGCGTATTTTTGGATATTGATCACGGCACCTATCCTTTTGTGACGTCTTCTAATACCTGTGTTGGCAGTGTGGTCAATGGCGCTGGATTTGGACCGCTTTATCTGGATTATGTGTTGGGTATTACCAAAGCCTATACAACACGTGTTGGTGGTGGGCCCTTCCCAACAGAGTTAAAAGATGATGTCGGTGCGCGTTTAGCTGAGCGTGGCAATGAGTTTGGTGCGGTCACTGGTCGTCCTCGTCGTTGTGGTTGGTTTGATGCCGTATTATTAAAGCGATCGGTTGAGCTTAACAGTGTGTCGGGATTGTGCCTCACTAAACTCGATGTGTTAGATGGTCTTGAAACTTTACGCATCGCTGTTGCCTATCGCAATGCAAACGGTGAACTGCTCAGTTATCCTCCCCAAGCAGCAGAAGATTTTATTGGATTACAGCCCGTATACGAAGACATGCCGGGTTGGTCTGAATCAACGGCTGATGTCACTTCTCTAGAAGGCTTACCTGCAAATGCGTTGGCATATATTAAGCGCATAGAAGAGTTGGTTGGCGTACCCGTTGACATGTTATCAACTGGACCTGAGCGGAACTCAACCATTATTTTACAAGATCCCTTTGCGTGATCGTAGGTTGGGCCTTGGCCCAACAGGGTGTGGCACGTATGCAGAACTGGTTGGGTCAAGGCCCAACCTAGCTATTCTTATCCCGGACGCTGTTCAGGATGACTTTCTTGCGATATCAACGATTCACTTTCTAAGAAACCTCTAAAGTAATCGAGGTTGTCAAATTTTTGATTAATCGCACGGCCTTTTAATTTTCCTGTCAATTCGATACTTAAAGTCATGGTTGCATTCCCTTCCGATATGAGTTTTTCAAATATATCATTGTAGATCTCTTGAATAAAATGAAGGCGGTTTATTGGTAAATCAGTGAAAACGGCCAAAGCCGAGGATATAAATTCTAATACACAGTCGTGAAGTTTCTGCTAGACTAAGACCATCTATATGGATTGATCCTAAGGCGACTGATGCAATCATTCAAAGTCAAAGCGGGCCTTTTTTGCGCCATTTTTTTATGGGCGTCTGCCTTTGTAGGCATCAGAATAGGATTAACGTCCTATTCTCCTGGTGCTTTAGCATTGTTTCGATTTTTGATTGCTTCTGTGTTTATGGCGGTTATTTATCTTCGTCAATCCAATGGTCAACACATCCCTTGGTTAGAACGGGTGCAATTGTGCCTCCTTGGCGTAGCTGGAATTGGTGTTTACAATGTTTGCCTTAATTATGGTGAAGTAACGGTTTCGGCTGGGGTGGCTAGCTTTGTCATTGGTTTGACGCCGGCATTAACGGTTCTTTTTTCAGTCGTATTCATGGGCGATCGCCCAATTCGTAGTGTATATTTTGGTATCTTGATTAGCTTAGCGGGTCTTGCCTTGATGGTCTTTGCGGGCAGCGGCAGTACTTCTGTCAGTTATGGTGTGTTGATGGTTTTTATTGCGGCATTGACAAGTGCTGCTTATTCACTGCTGCAAAAAATCTATTTAACGCATTATCACCCTGTAGCCGTCACCTCATGGATTATTTGGGGTGGTACTGCGTCAATGATGGTATTTGCGCCTTCGCTGTGTCAGGAAATCCTTGTTGCGAATCCTAAGGCAACTTGGGCGATTATTTATCTAGGTATTTTTCCTGCTGCATTGGCCTATTTGGCTTGGAGCTATGTATTGCAAGCGTTATCGGCATCGAATGCGAGCATGTATTTATATTCTATGCCAGTTATATCCAGTTTACTTGGATTTATTCTCTTGGGTGAAGAGCTCTCTAAACTATCGCTTTGTGGAGGGCTTTTAGCTTTGCTGGGCGCATTTTATGCTTCACGGGCTTGATGAATTTAATGACTCAATTCAGTATATACTAACCAGATGCTTGACTCTTTTTGATTGTAGGTTGGGCCTTGGCCCAACAGGGTATGGCACGAAAGCAGAACTTGTTGGGCCAAGGCCCAACCTACATGTTTTTCAAATAGTCGAGCATCGCGTTATACTACTTTTTTTATTATCTTACACGGATGGACTATGGAACTCATTATTGATAATACACCGTTTAAAGCGCTGTTTCAGCCGTTAGATCTCGGTTTTACACAACTTAAAAATCGATTGCTTATGGGCTCAATGCATACAGGTCTTGAAGAAGATAAAGTCGGATTGCAGCGTTTAGCGGCCTTTTATCGAGAGCGCGCACAAGGTGGGGCAGGCTTGATTGTGACCGGTGGTTTTTCACCCAATCGAGCAGGTCGTTTGGCACCTTTTTCAGCTATGCTGGCCAACAGCAAGGAACAGCAGCGCCATGAATTAGTCACTCACACCGTTCATGAAGCCGATGGTAAAATTGCGCTGCAAATCTTGCACGCAGGACGATATGGTTATCATCCTTTTAATGTGGCGCCCAGTGGATTGAAATCACCGATTAGCCCTTTCAAACCTTGGACAATGAGCCGGCGTCGGATCGTAAAAACCATCGATCATTTCGCAAGATGTGCGCGTCTCGCACAGGGCGCGGGATATGATGGCGTGGAAATCATGGGCAGTGAAGGCTATCTTATCAATCAGTTTATCGTCAGTCATACGAATCAGCGAACCGATGAGTGGGGTGGTACTTTTGAAAAACGCATGCGATTCCCGGTTGAAATTGTAAGACGTGTGCGCGAAGTCGTGGGTGAGAATTTTATTATTATATACAGGTTATCGATGCTTGATCTGATTGCCGAGGGAAGCAGTTGGGAAGAAGTAGTTCAGTTGGCTCGTGCAATAGAGAAGGCCGGGGCAACACTGATTAATACAGGTATTGGCTGGCACGAGGCACGCATTCCTACTATCGCTACTATGGTGCCTGCAGCAGCATTTGCTCACGTTACAAAACACTTAAAACCCAACGTGACCATTCCTGTGATTACTTCAAATCGCATCAACACCCCTGAGTTGGCCAATGCCTTGCTGGAAGAGGGTGTAGCGGATATGGTTTCGATGGCAAGACCCTTTCTTGCTGATTCACAATTTGCAGCCAAAGCGAAATCAGGTGAGAGTCAAGCCATCAATGTTTGTATAGCATGTAATCAAGCATGCCTTGATCGAGTGTTCGTTAACAAATCGGCATCTTGCATGGTTAATCCACGTGCTTGCCATGAGTTAGACCTCGTTTATCAAACGGTTGAGCAACCCAAACGAATCGCGGTTGTTGGCGCAGGCCCTGCAGGGCTGGCATTTGCCGCTGTTGCGGCTGAACGTGGCCACAAGATAACTGTATTTGAAAAAACAGCTCTGCTAGGGGGGCAATTTAATTTAGCAAAGGCCATTCCTGGGAAAGAGGAGTACCACCACACCATCAAATACTTCACTTACCAATTAGAAAAATATCAAGTAGATATTCGCCTTGAGACAGAAGTTGATGTTGAGACGTTGATAGACTTTGATGAAGTGGTGTTAGCAACGGGTGTGGTACCTCGTATTCCTACTATTCCAGGTATAGATCACCACATGGTGATGTCATACATTGATGTTATTCAAGGTCATCGCATAGCTGGATCTAGAGTCGCTGTGATAGGCGCAGGAGGAATTGGCTTTGATGTCGCTGAGTTGTTAACACATGGACACAC
This sequence comes from Legionellaceae bacterium, assembly GCA_947477015.1. GTDB lineage: Bacteria > Pseudomonadota > Gammaproteobacteria > Legionellales > Legionellaceae > DDPF01. Next base: position 4,464 of record CANJSM010000012.1, on the reverse strand, counting down.
GAATCAACAGCAATATTATAATGAGTGGGGCATTGATATCACCAGTTCTCATCGAGGTGGTTTAAAAACACCAGAGATTCCGCCCAGCCCCCGTCAGGTATACCTGTTACAACGTAAAAAACAAAAAATGGGCAAAGGGTTGGGTAAAACCACGGGCTGGATACATCGGCTGAGCTTAAAGCATAAGCACGTTGAGATGTTATCGGGTGTGGTTTATGTTCGCATTGATGATGACGGGCTACATATTTTGTTAGACGACAAGCCTCGTGTCTTAAATGTTGATTCCGTGGTCATTTGTTCAGGTCAGGTCGAGTCGTCGTCTTTATTTGAGCCATTAAAGCAGCAAGGCAAGGTGGTACACCTGATAGGTGGCGCATATAAGGCTATGGAGTTGGATGCGCGTCATGCCATCGATCAAGCGTCTCGATTGGCTGCATTGATTTAGCTTAAGATTAATTTAAAAAATAAACGAATAAAAAGAGTGCATTTCACACATAATTCTGTTATTATACTGACCAGTTTTTACATTGCTTAATCTAATTTCGGATTATGTGTATTTCCCAGGAATTATATGACCCAAGAATCAACAACTTTTGCAGATCTTGATTTAAATGACGCGCTTCAGAAAGCACTTTTTGATAAAAATTTCACAACCCCTTCGCCGATACAGTTAGAAAGTATCCCTTTTTTGCTAGAAGGGCGTGATTTAATTGGCCTTGCGCAAACAGGCACGGGTAAAACCGCAGCATTTGGTTTGCCTATTTTGCAGTGTTTGTCGCCTGATGTACAAGGTCCACAAGCATTGATTTTGGCACCAACACGCGAATTGGCCATTCAGGTCGGAGCACACATTGAGTCGTTGTGTGTTCACATGAAAAATGTACGTGTAACGATTTTGTGTGGTGGACAAGATTATCGCCCACAGTTACAAAAATTACGTGAAGGCGCACAAATTGTCGTTGGAACACCCGGTCGTATCCTTGATCACATTGATCGTGGAACACTAAAGCTGGATGTGTTAAAAACGTTTGTATTGGATGAAGCCGATGAAATGTTACGAATGGGCTTTATTGATGATGTTGAAACCATTTTGGCTAAATTACCTGAAAAAAGACAAATCGTTCTTTTCTCAGCAACGATGCCGTCACAAATTCGTCACATTGCAACACGTTATTTAAAAAACCCAGCGTCTGTTGAAATTCGCATGGAAACAGCTACCGTTAAAAGCATTGAGCAACGCTTTTTGTTTGCTTCTCAGCCTCAAAAACCGGATGCTTTGTTACGTATTCTTGCTGTTGAAGATCATCAAGGCGTGATTGTGTTTGTACGTACAAAAAGCAGCACTGAAGAAGTCGCTGAAATATTACAAAAGCACGGACATCGTGCGATGGCTATTCATGGTGACATTACGCAGAATTTGCGTGAACGCATTGTTGCGCAGTTTAAACAAGGTGCGATTGACGTATTGGTTGCAACTGACGTTGCCGCTCGTGGTTTAGACGTTGAACGTGTGACCCATGTTATCAATTATGACATGGCACATGATTGTGAAACGTATGTGCATCGAGTGGGTCGGACCGGTCGTGCTGGTCGAAGTGGGGTAACTATTTTGTTTGCCACACCCAGAGAATCACGTATGTTGACTAGCATTGAGCGTCATACACGTCAGCGTATTGAGAAAGTCACAGTACCTACTGATTATATGATTCAAACGGCTAGACAACAGCGTTTCATGGCTAATATTACAGCACGTCTTGAACACGAAAACTTGCCTTCTTATCGTCGCATTATTGAAGACTATCTGAAAACAAGTGAGGTCTCAGCTGTAGACGTTGCGGCTTCGCTGGCTTTATTATTAAATAAAGACAAGCCTTGGGATCAAAAATTTGTTGGTCACGCGTTTTCTGCTCCTGCGAAAGAAGCGCGAATCAGAACTAATGGTGATTCAAGACCCGCGCGCACCTATAATGACACAAACAAATCGTCTACAGGTCAGCGTAAACCGTTTCGAGAAGAGTCCTCTGCACCACAAGAACTGTATCGCATGGATATAGGTCGTGTGCATGGCGTGAAACCAGGTAACATTGTCGGTGCAATTGCTAATGAAGCCGGTTTACAAAGTCGACATATCACCGGCTTGAAAATTAATGACGATCATTCTACGGTTCGTTTACCTAAAGGTATGGACAAAAATCTCGTTAATGGGTTAAATAAAGCTTGGGTTTGTGGAAGACAGTTAAAGTTGACCTTGGTTGGTGCGGCTTAACTGAGTTTTCAATGGCGAGGCATGGATGATTTCATGCCTTGCTATTGAGTCAATCTGCGATGTCTCCGTAAATTCAAACCTCTAACATTATTTAAACTGAACGGCATGTAGTTTATTCATTGACGTTTGGTTCAAACTCAAATAATAAGGATGAGTATGAAAATTATTTTTATCCTGTTCACGTTATTTTTTTCAGTGATGTCATCCGCGACCTCATTAAATAAAGTGGTTGTTTTTGGTGATAGCCTGTCTGATAACGGCAATCTGTATGAATACATGAAACACGAACTTCCTCTGTCCCCTCCGTATTATAAAGGCCGATTTACCAATGGACCCGTTTGGGTTGAGTTGTTAATGAATCACTATTACTCGAAAGATCCCCAGTCTCATTTGTTGGATTATGCGTTTGGAGGAGCAGGAATAGCTGAAAATGATGCAGATTCTGATCCAGACGATATATTGTTTACTTTAAACCGAGAAATAGACAGTTACTTGTTATCCCACAATGATAAAGCGGATGACACGAGTTTATATGTTGTCTGGATGGGTGCGAATAATTATTTAGGGGCTCCCGAGGACATTGACGCCACTGTGGGTGCTGTGACGTCTGGCATTAAACATGAATTGCAACGTTTAGTACAAAAAGGCGCGAAGCATATTATGGTGGTCAATCTGCCTGATCTCGGAAATACGCCGGCTGCCAGGGATTTTGATTCGGTTTCTACTTTGACCGCTTTGTCTATCAAACACAATCAGGTATTAAAAGAGATCGTTTCGGAACTGGAAAGCAGTGATGCATCTGTGCAATGGTTTTATTTTAATATCAATGAAATTATTGATGACATGTTGGGCTTTCCTGAGCAATACGGCATAACCAATACAGATGCTACTTGCTATGAAGAGATGGTCAATCCATCATCAGAGCGAACGGTCTTAAAGATGGTTTCGAGTGTGAAGCCACGTACAACGGTCGATGCGTGTACTGGCTATCTGTTTTTCGACCCAGTGCATCCTTCAGAGGTTGCGCATATCGAAATGGCTAAAAGAACTAAGAAAATGCTAGATGATGCAGGTATTAAGTTTGAATAAAAAACGCGCCGAATTTTCTCGGCGCAGCTACTGAGCGATCAAGTTAATGAAATTAAACACTAAAATCGATTTTTGCTAAGAACAGCCTAAGCTATCTCTACCCATTCCAGCTCTGATCAGAGCGGTATACTGGAAATCATTGTAAAGTGGTCTATGATTATTAAAAGAAGTTAAACTTTTTTAAGGAGCTTTATGATGAAATACAATATCTTGCCAATGGAAAATACAAGACGTCTCGAAAATATGGTTTATCTTAATACAGAATTAGCTGCTAGTGTCGGCAAGAATTATAATAATGATGTGATTATGGGGCGTGACAATCATTGGAACGAAAAGTTACTCTAAGCAATTATCACTACGCTGGCTCTGGTTCTTCAGCTACATTTAGTGCTCTAAGGGAACCTTCCTCGACAACTTGTGGCAATAAAAATGAAAAGTGACCCAAGAAATTAATATGTTTTCTTCCCAACGGTGATAATTTTGCTTCATCCTCCTCTTTGATTATCTCGCCCTGAGCCCGTAAGTGGTCTAATGCAGCTTGAATATAAACAGTGTTCCAAAGCACGATCGCATTTGTGACCAGCCCAAGCGCATTAAGTTGATCTTCTTGGCCCTCTCGATATTTTTCATACATTTCACCACGACGGCCATGATAAACGGTGCGTGCTAAGCTATGACGACTTTCGCCTTTGTTAAGCTGAATCAGTATATGGCGGCGATAATCTTCATTGTCAATGTAATTTAACAGGTACAGCGTTTTAATGATGCGTCCTAAATTCATTAGCGCTTTGGCTAAGCCAGATGGTCTATTTTTTCGAAACAGAGACCGAATTAAATCTGAAGCAGTTACATGACCCAATTTCAAAGACACAGCTATTCGAAGAATATCCTCCCAATGTTTTCTTATGGAGGCTTCGCTAATTTTGTGTTTTGAAATGTCATTAAGTTTACCATAATCAGCCTTTGGATCAATTCTCCAAAATCGTGCTTTACCAATGTCAGCAAGCCTTGGACTGAATTGGTACCCTAACAACCAAAACAGTGCAAAAATAATTTCACTGGCACCAGCTGTGTCAGTCATGATTTCTTGTAGCTCAAGGCTTGTTTGC
>CANJSM010000011.1 GCA_947477015.1 Legionellaceae bacterium | reverse complement strand
TGGAATAAGCGATGTTGTTTCATCTATAATTGCATTTGGATCAGCATTACCCTCATAAACATCTAGTGTACTTGCAAAAACAATACGAGTGGGAACATTAGGCAAGTTATCAAGTAATTTTTGAGACCCAACTATATTGTTTTTGTATATTAGATGAAGGTTGTTTGCATCTTTCGCTACCTTAGGTGTAAATCCTCCCAGATGAAAAATAATATCCACATGTTTAATGCCATGGTTAATCCAGAATGTCGTGGTTAAATCATCCAAAGACCCTTCCAGCCATTGGATTCCCCCTGATTTAGCAGATTCATTTACTGGCTGACGTGTTAAAGCAAGTATCTTTATATCTGGTATCTCTTGAAGGCGTTGCAACAAGTGTTGCCCTATAAAACCGGCAGCGCCTGTTACTAAAACAGTTTTACCTTCCAAACCTTTTAGCACAAGACCTCCTCTAGGGCTTCGAGTTCTGACACAGTAGTTAAAACAGGCTCAACATCCATGCCACGGATCCAGATTAAACCATCAGGCAATGGGTTGATTTTATTTGTTAATGTTGGAAACTTATTTTCCAAAGCAATATTGCAGTATATTTCTGGAAAATTTAATCCTGCCTGTGTGAAAAAATAATGGGTTGTAAAAAAACGACCGATATTAATTTCTGTTACATTAGGTTTTCCATCAAAATCATATGTCATATCAACAGAGAAAATTCCATGCGGGTGTTGTGAAATAGCATAAATCGCATCCATGGCCAACTGATCAACCTCAGAAATTGAACACGTTTCACCTACTCCCGTTATACCTGTCACTCCAGATAATGTTCGATCTCCAAAATTCCAGCTTCGTCGCCGACGTGTCTGCGCAACAACTAATTCACCTTCAAACCAAATTGACTGCCACGTAACTGTATCTTTGGATAATAATTCTGCAGCAGTAAATTGCCCCCACCCCTTAAAGCGATCTATCCAATTTTTTGCAAAAGCATAGTCATTAGTCGGTAATGCTCCCAAACCACCACCACCTTCAATCGCACGCAACCAGATTTTATCTCCGAGAAGAGAAAATGCGCGATTTAAATCTCCTGGCTCGTTAATTAATATTGTCTTGGGTACACGCACACCGTTTGCTTGCCAAATACTATAGGATCGTTCTTTATTGACGCAATCCTCGATCGCCTGCTCATTAGGTAGAAATAATTTAACACCTAGAGCTTGTATTTCGTGGCGCAAACGTGAAATTGCTCGCACTTCATAATCATGCTGTAAATGTAAAAAATCAGGTTTCGTTTTTCCAAGCAGTTTTAACATTATTTCAGTATGATTCGACGCAACGGCGGGAGGAACAACATGTTTTTCTTCCACATCAGCTAAAAATAGATCAGACGGCAGGCAACTCATGCCTATCAAATAATCATTTCGATCTGAACTCCTTAATGATTTGATAAAATTATTGGTAGGCGCTCCCCCTGCTCCACCTAGTAGAATTTTAGCCACAGACACTCCTTTTTATTAATATTAAGCTGGTTTTCAACTCAATCTATGATAATGAAATGACTTTATTCAAACTAAAGTAACGGTATGCAATCTGCTAAAACCGTGAGATAGCCTATTTTACAATAGGCTCTAATGGTAGTGTCACCTGCAACATCATCATGAATAATAGTAAATGCACCGATTTTAACATCGAGTGTAGTCTATTATTTTAGCGCGATAGCCAATAAATGTTTTATTGGAAATAATTGCTGTTGAGTGAATGCTCATTGGTTAAACCACATAGTTAATCTAAATTCAATTTAAACTCATCAAGTTGCTTACTCCTGAAGGAGTGGTTTTTTCTCCATGTTTTGACTTTAGTTCTATCAATTTTAAGAATTGCTGATAATTTCGAATATAATCTTCTTCATTATAATGCTCACTAGCCAAAACCATCAAAACACACTCTTTACTGAAGTCAAACATTTCTCGCCATAGCATGGAACCAATATACAATCCTTGATCGGGAGTACTCAGTGTGGTTATTTCCTGTTTTTCACCATCATCGAGCAAAATTTTGCAGCTACCATGTATACAAATAAGAATTTGCTCTAATGCTTTATGGGCATGAAATCCTCGACGAACATCAGTTAGTGTATCGAAAAGGTAGTAGACTCTTTTTATGTGAAAAGGGATGTTTTGATTCCCTTCTAATGAAATCAACTGACCGCGCTCATCGCCATATGAATTGAGTTGTATTAATTTTGTTAGGCTCATACTTGCTTGTCCTTTTTAAGCTGGCTTTTTCTGGTTTTATTTCAACCATTTGGTTGCCGCGATCCGATCCCAAATTTTATTATTCTAGTGGCTATGAAGCCAGCTTAAAGCTGGTTCCGTGCTCTGCATCACTGGATTGCTTCACTGTGTTCGCAAAACGGTGGTCACCACTCAAATACGTGGCATGGCTGTTAAGTTTTTCCAACTACCATGAATTGATAATCCTACGTAACCTAGGCCGATGATAGCTAATTTGTGCTCTGGTGAATCTTGGTTTGTCATTTTAAGTCTGTTTAGTTTTAAGTCTTAACGAAGCCAAATGCATAAAAACGCATGTGGCTTCGTTAAGATAATTGAGATCACGATACACGTCTGGATATATATCTAGGGTCTGTTAGAATCTCAAAGTCGCGGGACGTAGGTCTTCGGAAGATGAATTGTCAATACGCCCTAAGGTCTGTTGCCAATTATTTACATAAAGCAATGCTGTTTTTCTATTTCTTCACGGTAACTCTGAGGTAGGTACGCCCAATCTATTAGATCGATCAAAATGGGCAGATTACTGTCAATAAACGCTTGTTTTAGATCTACTAAATGGCTAGCTGGTTGTTCTAAATCATTTGGATTTCGTATCACTAGATCGAGATCACTGGCTTGATGGCTGTTGCCTTTTACACGGCTCCCGTATGCCCACACTTCCGATTCAGGAACGTGTTGTTTTAGAATTGCTTTTACTTGCGCTAAACATTCTGGTGTTAAATTAAGCTCTGGCATGGTCAAGGGTTTCTTTCAATCGTTGTGCGTCTTCTACAAATTTAGGCAATAATTTTAAAGTTTCTTCGGCAAACCCTATTCCGTAGTCGTGGGCTGTGTTATTTCGATTATCACGATAAGTAAACCATCGCGCAGCTTCTTCTATCGTGAGTAATCCATGCTTGGCACCGTGGCGGAATATGTCTTTAAATACAAGTTGGTCGACTTCTTTTGGATTTGCAAAGTAAGGCTTGATGGCTTTTTTTAGTAGTTTACCTGATGTTTCCAGGGTTAGCTCGTAGCCTTTTATGGTCGCGTTACGATAAATTTCGTATTCAATGCTGTCTGGGCTTTTATGTGTTAGCAATTTTATGGATTGCTTTAGTGTTTCGATACAGCGTTTTAGGTGATCAGTGTTTAGGTTCATGATGCTTGGCTTTTTTGAATTGGGTTATTGGTTTGTCTCAGCAAAGGTTGGATCTCACGACGGACCTTTCTAAACCTTGAGTTGTTTAATTTAAACAATGATAACATAACCGTTTAGGCACGCTACCGCCCTTGGATTTCATTGTGTCAATTTCCAAAGGACCGTGTTTTATTTAATAGTCTGTTATTCAGCTAAATCCTATTTTTACGAACGGATTGCTGTTCTTTTTTGGCATCTTAGTGCCGTTGGGCCAAGGCCCAACCTACGCTGCTGCAATGCTGGCTATGTCGTAGGTGGATAGTTCTACTTGTTGTGGTCTGTTAAACAAATTTAATAGCAATATGACTCGTTCTTCGCCTTTGGTTGCCGTGACGATAGCTTCGAGTTCTTTGAAGCAACCGTCAGTAACCACCACTTGATCGCCCACTTTATAGAGGGGTTCTGCTACTTGACCGTTTAGCTTTGCGCAGTGACGTTGTAATTCTTCTATGATGTGGTGATCGAGACTTGCGGGAATGCCGTTAAAACGGACTATTTTGCTGACGCCACGCGTTGAGCGAATGGCTGACCAGTTGTCTGTTTCATTGAGTAGTACGAATAAGTAGTGTGGGAATAGAGGCACAATGGTCACGTGAACTTTTCCAGCAATCTTTCGCTTAACCGGATAGGTGGGGTGAAAACACGTGTAATTTTGATTTTGTAAATGCGCTTCAGCACGAAAGCTTTCTCGCGGCTTACATTGCACCAAATACCACTGAGCAACAGAATACATCACAGCTTACAACACTCCTTGTTAACTGCGCTGTCGTCGATGACACGTGCAGTTTGAATCCTTCATAATGCTTGTTTAGTTGAGATTGAGTTTAAGGTAACTATGTAGGGTTGTAAATATGTTTGGTAAAAAAAAATTTGAGTTAAATCATGGTTGGTAAGAACTTTAGCGCAGGACAAACTCCCACTTGACGAGCACCACGGATAATGAGTGGCTTTCGCGTGGGTGAATGTTTCCAGTTTTCTAGGGCGGGATCAATGATTCGCTTCATTTTGGTTGAAAATAGAACCAAAATCAATTCAATAAGGCGAAACTGCACATCGATTGCATTTAAACGTTGACGACATGCGCAGGACATCCGAACCGCTACCGTTAGGGAGCGGAGCTTTGGTTTGCTTGGCTGATCTTCAAACTTTTCCGCTTCCTAACGGTCGCGGTTCGGATCTCGTGCTTATATCTTGATCGATGCGATGCTTTGGGTTAAGTTTTCAATGACTCATCGTAATAATATTTATTGTAGTAACCGTATTTTCCGTATTTCCCGTATTGGCCGTAGGAGCGAGTGATGGATTCATTTTTATAGAAGTTAAAAATGGTTCCTTGTACTTTAACGTTTGAGCCAGACAGTCGCTTGATGACCATTTCAATATCGCCTGGTTGATGTGCCCCTGCTCCCATGATGAGATAATTGGTGGCAGCAATCGCTCCGATGATGACAGCGTCGGTGACTAGTAGTACTGGTGCCGTATCGATTAACACCACGTCGTACTGGTGGGCAAAGGTGTGCATGAGTTCCTTGAATTGGTGACTCATTAACAATTCGGAGGGATCAGCAGGATAGACTCCTCTGGGTATAAAATCGAGGTTTTCATGGAGCGTTGCCGTGATTGCGCTTTCAACTGTTGCGGTGTTTTTTAGAACTTCAGTCAGGCCTGGCATAGGAGGGACATTAATGTACTTGTGCAAGGTACCTCGACGCAAGTCACCATCAATGAGCAAAACCCGCTTGCCACCGGCAGCCAATAAATAGGCTAAGTTGGCTGAAACAAAGCTTTTTCCAACGCCAGGCGACACGCCTAAAATTGAAATAATGTTATTGTGCGCGCAGGTCAATGTGACTTGTAGGCTGGTGCGCAAACTACGCAACGATTCAATGGCTAAGTTTCGTGGATTAGAATTCGCCAAGAGCGGTAATTGACGCACTGCCTTTTCTTTGAATTGCAGGGTGTTTTCAGTTTGCTCTTTGCAATAGGGAATAATGGCTAGGTTCGCGATGTTAAAGTGTTTCTCACCCCAGTGCGGATCAGTGACCCTTGGAGACAGTAATTTACGGCCTGCAATTAAAACGAAACTTAAGAGCACGCCCACGATGATGCTGGCTAAATAAATCAGTTCTCGCTTGCCAGGTAATGCACTATCAGGCATTTTGGCGTAGGAAAGAATATGCACGCTGCTCACGGTGCCCGCTTTTACGACCTCTAACTCTTGAATCTTACGCAACAACAACAGATACAATGTTTTTTTAACGCCAACGTCGCGCATCAAATTGACTGCGATTTGATCCGATGCGGGCAGTGTTTTTAATTCTTTTTCCAGTTTATTTCGTTGCGCCTCAAGAGCACTGATTTGCGTGTCCAGGGCAATTAAGAGAGGGTGTTTTGTGGTGTACCGTTGAAGCATATCTATTCTATTAACACTCAATACACTTAATTGTTTATCTAGATCAGACAACCGATTTAGAAAAAATTGAATTTGTTGCTTGATATCCAGCTTACCACTTTTTGACCGATATTGATTTAACGCCGTCTCTGCTTTTTCCAACAAGCCTTTTGTTAATGGCAGTTGATGGTATAAAAAATCTAAGGTTTGCGCGGCTTCTTGTGCTTTTTTTTGTGCATCTTTGGCTTGTGTCGTTTTAGCGATAGCGTTCAGCGTTTGAATTAAAGCGGTTGGATTAGGCCCCGCCAATGAAAGCTCCATGATTCCAGTGCTTAAACGTGAGCTGCCATTTGCTTCTGTGATTTTTAATCTTTTAGCTAGTGATTTCACCATCGAAGCATCAGAATGTTTAACCAGTGAAAATTGCGTTCCGACGGGTGCTTGTATGGCTTCAATTATCAATTGAATGCGTTTATCTGCGCTTGTTAATGACAAACCCACTGGCCCCTGCAGTAATAGCTGTCCTGTTGAGTTATACATTTTAATGTGTGCGGGTTGATCAACACTCACCGTGAACGGTTGATTCACCTGATTACGCGGGATATTAAATGATTTTATCTGCATGTTTTTATTTTTTAACGAAGGCATCCAAGCCCAAGCACGATTTTGTTTTGCACGAACACTGATATCAAGGCCTAATGATTGAATCACGGGTTCTAATATGTACCGTGACTTTATCAAGGCAATCTGGGTTGAAGTGGGATCACTTCCTGCGCCACGAAACATAAATTGTTGTGACATGGCCGCTGTCTGGCCTAAGCTAGATTGACCTGACTCGATTTGCAATAAGACATCGGATTCGTATTGAGGGATCTGGCGCGAGGCATAAAAAACGCCGATGGCTAGTGCACACAACGTCACTATGAGAATCATCCATCGATTTTCCAACAGATGATTTAGAATGGCTGATAAATCTATTTCGTCTTCATCAGCTCTTGAGGCAAACGCCTGCTTATCAGCAATATTACTCATTACATCCCTTATATTTTGAAGTTTGTACAGAGCTACAAACATAAATGCTCACCCCGAACATCATCTCTCACTAGGTTCGGGATGACGTTCGAGCAGTTACCTACAAAAAACTATTGCACAATTGATTTGGTAAACCATACGGTTTGTACAATTGGTAATAACTGATCCAGTACGCGGTTCATACGTGTAACCGGTGCGGAAGACACGTATAAAATATCGCGTGGCTGTAAACTGAATCGCTCGGCCAATAATAACCTGTCTGGGGTTTTTGCATCGAGCCAGAATATTTGAGGCGACGTGTAATTACCCCTAATGATGTAAATATACCGTGGATCAGCCGTTTTTGAATCAAGCCATCCAGATAATGCCAGCGCATCTGCGATGGTCAGTTGCTGATCATTAATCGGCAGAAAACCTACTTTTTCTACTTCACCCAAAACATATACTTTTTGACCGCGAAAATCGGATACCCTAACATTGATTTGAGGATTGGGGACGTATTTTTTAAGCCGTCGGGTAATCATTTCTCGCAGTTCATCCACTGTCTTGCCTGCCACATGGATATAACCCACTAGAGGGAAATAAATCTTTCCTGATGAGTTCACCAAGTAACCACCTTGACCCGCGGCACCATATCCTCCAGACACCACGCCTGTCCCTAGCATTCCATCTCCTACGCTAAATTCAGGGTGCTCCCATACATTGATGTGTAGCACATCTGCAGGTGCGACGTGATAGAAATAGGTGCTTACGCGTTGATCTGCGATTAACGATGGGGTAATGGGTGTTAAGGTGGGATGTACCTCAATGCGCTCAGGGACAACGAGTTTTCTCATCTTAACAGTGTCCAAATTTTGCATACCGGGCATGAGACTGCAACTACATAACACTAGGGTAGTGCCTATTGCGCTGATTTTTTTAAACATAATTTATTTCCACAACTTCCTGTACCATTCATCAACACCTTGATCGATCATCGCTAATGCTTGTTCAAAAACAAGTTTAGGTCGCTGAAACGGATCCGGCACATCATAACCACCCCACTTTCCTAAACGATGCACGCGTCCACACGTGCCGGGGTAGTCCAACTCAACTTGCTTTTGCTGATCCGTTGACATCGTCAAAATAAGATCAGAATTAAATAAAATGTCTTGTGATATTTGTCGGGCGCGATGCGCTGAGAGGTCAATGCCTTGTTTTAACATGAGCTCTTGGCCTACCGCATCTGCTGGCCTATCAACCAGAGCAGCCAATCCTGCAGAGCTGACTACTGCATTAGATAAACCTGCTTGTTTAAAGCGTTGGGCAAACAATGCTTCAGCAATGGGGCTGCGGCAAATATTGCCTATGCAGAGAATCAAAACGTTATTAATCATGGTTGAACAACATATCCTATGGAGGATTCAACAGGTTAGACATTAACTGAAGTCGGTGGGTTTATGCAAGTATTTTTTTACGCACGCCCATAGACGTCATCAAACCGTACAATGTCGTCCTCACCCATGTACTCACCGCTTTGAACTTCAATCATCACTAACTCACATAACCCTGGATTTTCTAAACGATGTTTGTGGCCTGCCGGAATATAGGTGGACTCGTTGGTTCGAACGAACATTTCCTGGTCACCATTAATGACTTTAGCCATACCTTTGACCACAATCCAGTGTTCACTGCGATGATGATGCATTTGCAAACTTAAACTAGCCCCTGGACGCACTTCTATGCGTTTGATTTTAAAGCGAGGGCCTTCTTCGAGCACAGTGTAAGCTCCCCAAGGCCTATGAACGGTGCGATGGAGCTTATGCGTTTCGTGTCCTTGTGCTTTCAATTGAGCATAAATACGCTTCACATCTTGAGCATGCGACTTATCAGCAATCAGCACGGCATCAGGCGTATCGATGATGAGTAAATTACTCACACCCACCGCACCAATCATTCGCGCTTCGCTTCGGATATAGCAGTTGGATACGTTAAATAGTTCTACATTGCCTTCAATCCGATTGCCTTGCGCATTGGGGCTTGATAAATCACCCAATGCGGCCCAAGATCCGATGTCACTCCAGCCAATACTGCAAGGCACAACAGCAACCTGATTGGATTTTTCAACAACGGCATAATCTATGGAGTCTTCAGGAACCAACGCAAAGCTTGTGGCATCCAACTCAAGTTGTCTGAAGTTTTTGCCCGTAGCGAGAGAGGACTGTTCGAGGCAGGCCTTGGTGGTTGTGAGGATGGTAGGACAATGCTGGGTCATTTCATGAATCAACACGCCTGCGGTAAAGCAAAACATGCCTGAATTCCAAAGGTAGCGTCCTGAGCTAAGGTATTCCTGAGCTTTTTCAAAGCCAGGTTTTTCGACAAAGCTCAACACGTCATTGCCTGCGGCTTCAATGTATCCGTAACCGGTTTCTGGGCATTCTGGCTGAATACCAAAGGTCACGAGTTTCCCTTGTGTAGCTAAGGAAATCGCTGTGGTCACGGCTTCTGAAAAGGCGTTTTGATCTAAGATAAGATGATCAGCTGGCAACACTAGCATCAGTGCGTCTTCACCATGACGTTCTGCAACTTGAAGTGCTGCGGCTACAATAGCAGCGGCTGTATTGCGACCAAACGGCTCTAGTATATAAGACGTTGCTCGCTGTGCTTGATTAACCTCACGAAACTCGTCTTCGGTTTTAAAGAACAACTCTCGGTTGGTGGAAATAAAAATCTCTTCAACCCCAGGCAACGCAGATGCACGCAAAAATGTTTTTTGCAGTAAACTTTGTCCATCGCCTAACCGGATAAAGGGCTTGGGATGAGACTCACGAGACACAGGCCAAAGCCTTGCTCCAACGCCACCACATAGAATAACTGGGATTAACTGCATTGCGGTTCCTAGAGATGTATAGTTTCTATGAGGGCAATTTTACGCCTCTTAAGGAAAAAGTCTATACAAGCCGTTATTGTATTGGATCTCTGTACATGACAAAAATAAGACTGTCTTTTCCGCGAAGGCGGAAATCCATTTCTGATGATGCTCAGTACCACTGAAGCAATAACCAAAGAAAAACACATCGAAAAATGGAACCGACAATGGAAAACAAACCTTATCGAGCAAAACAGCCCCCAATGGCTTGATTTAGGTATCGGATTATTTTGATGGATGGTTGCCCGCCTTCGCGGGCATGACAGATTTTTTTGTCATGTATAGAGGTATTGCATAACACATATTTTACCTTTTAACCCGGTTGTGGAGCGGTAAACTAAATGAAAGCGAGACTAGTTATAATATCTGAAATCCGTCATAATTCGCCTCAAAAATTCGTATCAAATTTATTTTACGCGATGCGCGACTTTTTTTATTGTAGGTTGGGCCTTGGCCCAACAGGGTGTGGCACGAATGCAGAGCTTGTTGGGCCAAGGCCCAACCTACAATAAAAAAAGTCGAGCATTTCGTTTATTTTGCAAGTTTCTATACCCGAGCTAATATGGGTTATCAAACATGTTGTTCGATGGAGAGATTGATGTTACATCCCAAAGTGATCATTTTAATGACTACTTATAACGGTCAGCGTTATTTAGCAGAACAACTAGACTCCATTTGTGCACAAACCTACCCACATTGGGAGATTTGGGTTTCTGACGATGGGTCTACTGACCAGACCGATAAAATATTAAAAGACTATCAAACACGCTTGGGCACTGATAAGTTGCGTACTTTTGAAGGACCGCGCAAGGGATTTTTCACTAACTTTCTTTCTCTCGTTTGTAATAAAAATCTTGATGGGACCTATTTTGCGTATTCTGATCAAGACGATATCTGGCATGCCAATAAACTTGAAAAAGCCGTGAATTGGTTAAATACAGCTCCCAAAGAGAGACCCGCACTGTATTGCGGACGAACGACACTCGTCAATGAGGCAGGACAGATCATCGGTCAGTCTCCATTGTTTGCAAAGTCACCCTGTTTTCTCAACGCATTAATGCAAAACATAGGCGGCGGAAACACCATGGTGTTTAATAAAACAACACTGAAGTTGTTGCAGGAAGCCGGTGAAGCGATTAAGATAGCGGCTCATGATTGGTGGACTTATTTATTGGTCACCGGAGCGGGTGGCTTGGTATTTTATGATCCTGAATCCACCTTGAATTATAGACAACATGACAACAATCAGATTGGTGGCAATGTCGGTTTTCATGCCCGACTCGATCGGTTGTTGCTGATGTTCAAAGGTCGATTTAAATCATGGAATGACTCTAACTTTAGTGCATTATTGTCGATAAAACACCGATTGACGGATAACAATGCCCGCGCATTAATGGGTGTTATAGAAGCTAGAGATAAAAGACTATTGTCTAGACTGATTCGGCTTAAGCGGCTGGGTATTTATCGGCAAACAGTTTCAGGCAATATTGGCTTAATTGCCGCTGCTTTTTTTAATAAAATATAATTGATGCACGCATTAATTCAAACTGAACAATGCGTGATACTACGGAAAACATAATATGACTATTCTTGTCACAGGTGGTGCAGGCTTTATCGGCAGCAACTTCGTAATGGATTGGTTGGTCTGCCAAAATGAAACAGTGATTAATCTTGATAAACTGACTTATGCAGGCAATCGAATGAACCTTGAGTCATTAGATACTGACCCACGGCATGTGTTTGTGCAGGGGGATATCAACGATCAAGATCTCGTGTTTAATTTACTGCTCACGCATCAAATTCGAGCCGTCGTGCATTTTGCTGCAGAAAGTCATGTTGATCGCTCCATTCATGGCCCGGGTGAATTTATTCAAACCAACATCACCGGCACGTTTACACTACTGGAAGCAGTCCGTCAGTACTGGAGTGGTCTTGGCGCTGCAAACCAGCAAGCTTTTCGTTTTATTCACATTTCGACTGATGAAGTATTTGGTTCACTGGAAAAAAATGCGCCGGCCTTTACTGAGTCAAATCAGTACCAGCCCAATAGCCCCTACTCGGCGAGCAAAGCAGCATCCGACCATCTGGTTCGAGCCTATCACCATACTTATGGTCTGCCTACCGTCGTCACACATTGCTCAAACAATTACGGGCCGTACCATTTTCCAGAAAAATTGATTCCTTTGTGTATTCATCATGCATTAACGGGCAAACCCATTCCTGTCTACGGTGATGGCCAACAAATTCGCGATTGGTTACATGTTAGTGATCATTGCAGCGCTGTTCGCTGCATTTTAGAGCACGGAAAAGTCGGCGAAGAATACAACATTGGTGGCTGGAATGAGAAAGCCAATATTGATGTTATCCGCACCATTTGCGCTACGCTTGATCAAAAAAGGCCTAAAGAGAATGGGGATGCGTATGCCTCTCAAATTACTTATGTCACCGATCGCCCAGGACATGACCGACGATATGCGATTGATGCCTCGAAACTTGCAGCAGAATTAAATTGGAAGCCGATGCACACGTTTGAATCGGGGATTGAGCAAACGATCACTTGGTTTTTAGATAACCAAGACTGGGTTGATACCGTCACGAGTGGTCAGTACCGTCATTGGGTTGCAAGGCAATACGCATGAAGATTCTATTGCTGGGAAAAGATGGACAAGTTGGCACCGAACTCCAGAGAACTTTGCTGCCATTGGGTCAGGTCATTGCGATTGGGCGTGCCGATTACGATTTAGGGGAGTTATCTGGTTTAAGCGACCTGCTGACAAAGCATTCACCCGATATCATTGTCAATGCTGCAGCATATACTGCTGTAGACAAGGCTGAAAGCAATCAAGACGCCGCAATCCTTGTGAATGCAACCTTGCTTGCTCTTCTTGCTGATTATGCCAAACAACATGACAGCTTACTCGTGCATTATTCCACCGACTACGTGTTTGATGGCCAAAAGCCTGCGCCTTATATTGAAAGTGATGCGGTTAATCCACAAAGTATTTATGGTGCGTCGAAACGCGCTGGCGAAGAGGCCATTATTAATAGCCGGTGTAAACATCTGATATTTAGAACCAGTTGGGTGTTTTCAGATCACGGTAAAAATTTCATTAAAACCATTTTACAGCTGGCTCGTGAGCGAGATAGTCTTCGAATTGTTGCTGATCAATATGGCGCACCGACTTCGGCGGAGTTGATTGCTGATGTGACTGCTTTGGCTATTGCCAATGTTGTTGGGACACAACCCAACCTAGTAAGTGGGATTTATCATTTAACGGCCGGTGGCTCGACTTCATGGCATCAATTGGCTTGTTATGCGGTCGACAAAGGTCTTGAAAACGGGATGTCTCTTAAATTAACCTCTCAACAGATTCACCCTATCTCTACTGATGAATACCCACTCCCTGCAAAACGGCCACAAAATTCACAATTAGACACCCGCGCGTTATCCAATGCACTTAGCCTTCAGCTTCCTGATTGGAGAGTGCATGTCGATCGTGTCATTCATCAATTAACTCAATGGGAACGTTCTCTATGAAACGAAAAGGAATCATTCTTGCTGGAGGCTCAGGAACTCGCCTGCACCCCGCAACGCACGTTGTATCCAAGCAATTATTACCAATATATGACAAACCCATGATCTATTACCCATTAAGTACTTTAATGCTAGCGGGAATTCGTGACATTCTAATCATATCAACCCCTCAAGATCTGCCTCGATACGAGCAATTAATGGGAACTGGCGAGCAATGGGGATTGAATTTAAATTATGCCCTGCAACCCTCACCAGATGGACTCGCACAAGCGTATATTATTGGTGAGTCCTTTCTCGGCAATGACAAATCAGCGCTGATTTTGGGTGATAATATATTTTATGGCCATGACATGCACTTGTTATTTAACAACGCCATGCAACAGGAAACCGGCGCGACTGTTTTTGCATACCACGTGCATGATCCCGAGCGATACGGTGTGGTTGAGTTTGATAGTCATGGCAAAACCCTGTCTATTGAAGAAAAACCCGCTCATCCCAAATCAAGCTATGCGGTGACCGGATTGTATTTTTACGACAACAATGCCGTCAATTTAGTCAGAGACATCAAGCCATCTCATCGCGGTGAATTAGAAATAACCGATCTGAATCGATTATATATGGAACAAGGCTTGTTGCAGGTTGAGATCATGGGCCGCGGACACACATGGTTGGATACCGGAACGCATGATTCGTTATTGGATGCAGGTCTTTTTGTGAGCACAGTACAGCGTCGTCAAGGCCTTAAAATAGCTTGTGTCGAGGAAATTGCTTACCGCAATGACTGGATTAATGCTGAACAATTACAAAAATTGGCTGTTCCTTTGGCTAAAAATGATTATGGTCGGTATTTGCTGGATTTGTTGAAGGCTTAAGCTCGACTTGAGTCATGGATGCGCCAGATACAACTGAACCGCGACCGTAAGGTAGCGGAATTCCGCTTGCTAACGCGCGCGGTTCGGATACTTAGGCCAAAAATCCGAACTAGATTGCTTCGCTAACGCTCGCAAAGACCGTGTTATGATTAAAAAAGGTATTTATATGAACGCTACATCACTGGCTATTCCAGACGTATTTGTGCTCCAACCTACTGTGTTTGGCGACGAGCGCGGTTTTTTCTACGAAAGCTTTAATCAACGCGTGTTTGAAAACGCCATCGGACGCTCGGTTCATTTCGTGCAGGACAATCATTCTCGCTCAGCCAAAAATGTCTTACGTGGCTTGCACTATCAAATCAAACAACCCCAAGGCAAACTGGTTCGAGTGATTTCGGGTGAAATTTTTGATGTTGCGGTAGACATTAGGCAATCATCCCCTACATTTGGTCAATGGGTTGGTGAGATACTTTCAAGCGAGAACACCAAGCAACTTTGGGTGCCAGAGGGGTTTGCACACGGCTTTTTAGTGTTATCTGACACGGCAGAGGTATTGTACAAAACTACTGATTACTGGGCTCCAGAACATGAGCATTCTATTGCGTGGGATGACCTTGAAATTGGTATACACTGGCCTTTTGAAGGAACGCCTCAGCGCTCAGCGAAGGATAAACTAGGGGCAAGTCTTCGTGAGGCGGTGCTGTTTGAGTAACGTATCGCGTTCGCCATGGTGGCACCCTCTTTTTATTATCCTTAAACAACGAGGTATACTATCTGTCGCACGCACGACTTGGTTTTTATTTAAACATGATGGGGTCATGGGGATTAAACGGCGGTTAATTCGAACCCACAGAAATGATTATACCCAGTGGATCCGTGAGTATGACGTGCTGAATGCTGACCAGAAGAAAAATATCATGCATCGCATTCAAGCCATGTCCAATAAACCGGTCATATCGATTGTATTACCGGTATATAACGCTCCCCTGCATTTATTAAACGACGCCATTCAGTCTGTACGTGAACAGCTCTATCCTTATTGGGAACTGTGCATTGCCGATGACGCGTCCAAAACAGAGGCCGTGATTGCATTGCTTCAGAGGCATGCTAGCGAAGACTCAAGAATCAAACTGGTCTTACGAGCAGACAATGGGCACATTTCTAAAGCCTCCAATTCAGCATTGACGCTAGCAACAGGGGACTTTGTTGCATTGATGGATCACGATGACTTATTGCCAGAACACGCCTTGTTTTGGGTCGCGGATGCGATAAATCATTATCCTGAGGCGGGATTGATTTATTCCGACGAAGATAAAATCGATCTGCATGGCGTTAGGCAAGATCCTTACTTTAAACCGGACTGGAATCCAGAACTGTTTTTATCTCATAATTTAATTTCTCATTTAGGCGTGTATCGGCGATCGCTTCTTCAAGAGATCAACGGTTTTCGAGAAGGATTTGAAGGGGCGCAAGATTACGACTTGGCTCTACGTTGCATTGAAAAATTAAAGCCCGAACAAATTATTCATATTCCACGAGTGCTCTATCATTGGAGGATTCATTCAGAAAGCACCGCGGCATCACTTGCCACCAAACCCTATGCCGTAATCAATGGTGAAAAGGCGTTGAACGAACACTTGCTGCGCCGAGGTATTTTGGGCTCAGCGCAATCTTGTGAGGCAGGTTATAAAATCAATTATGCATTACCAGAAATGCTACCCTTAGTCAGCTTGATTATCCCCACTCGAAATGGCTTGCATCTGCTTAAACAATGCATTGATAGCATACTCACCAAGACCACTTACCCTCATTATGAGATTTTAATTATTGATAATGGCTCGGATGACCCGGAGATTTTGAGTTACTTTAAAGTATTAGAGAACAATCACCATCGTTCAGCGAACTCACACGAGTTATTAAAGATGATGCCGTCTATTCGAATCATTAGAGATGATCAGCCCTTTAATTATTCTGCGCTGAACAATGCCGCTGTGCGCCAAGCCAATGGCACACTCATCGGCTTAATTAATAATGACATTGAAGTGATCTCACCCGACTGGCTAAATGAAATGGTCGCTCTAGCCCTACAGCCGGGAATAGGCGCCGTTGGTGCAAAACTTTGGTATGCAAATGATACGCTTCAACACGCAGGCGTAGTGGTCGGACTCGGAGGAGTTGCAGGTCACTCCCACAAAGGGTTCTCAAAGCATCACCGTGGATACTGTTCACGAACGTCTCTTGTTTCAAATTATTCAGCAGTAACTGCTGCTTGCTTAGTTATTCAAAAAGCAATTTATGATACAGTAGGCGGATTAAACGAGGTCAACCTTAAAGTAGCATTCAATGATGTCGATTTTTGCTTGAAGGTCAAAGAAGCAGGCTTTCGAAATGCGTGGACACCTTATGCTGAACTCTACCATCACGAATCGGCGACCCGCGGCATAGAAGATACGCCAGAGAAGAAAGCGCGCTTTATGCAAGAAGTTCATTTTATGCAATCTAAATGGGGCAAAAAATTGCAGGTTGATTCGGCCTATAGCCCGAATTTATCGATTCATCATGAAGATTTTAGCCTTGCGTGGCCTCCGAGGGTTACAGAGATTAACGCTGAATAGAGGAAAGGAAAAACCAGAATGAATATATTTTTCACATCTCCCCGCGAGATGGTCGGTAGCCTCATACGAAATCGCGAACTGCTTTTAGCATTAACCAAACGTGAGGTAATAGGCCGCTATCGAGGGTCGATGTTAGGGCTTTTTTGGTCATTTTTTCACCCAGTCGTCATGTTGATGATTTATACCTTTGTCTTTAGCGTGGTATTCAAGGCCCGTTGGAATGCTGGCAGCGATTCAAAAACTGAATTTGCATTGGTGTTGTTTGCAGGCTTGATTGTGTTTAACTTATTTTCTGATTGCATTACGCGTGCACCAGGAATTATTCTTGCTCATGCAAATTATGTTAAAAAAGTAGTGTTCCCGTTAGAAATATTGCCGTGGGTGACCATTGGCACAGCAATCTTTCAAGCCTTGATGAGTTTGAGCGTTTGGATGCTTTTTTACGTGCTATTTTTTGGCATGCCTCATGCGACAGCCCTGCTGCTGCCATTAGTGCTTCTTCCTATTGTATTTATTACCATGGGATTAAGTTGGATATTAGCATCACTAGGCGTGTATCTTCGAGATATTAGCCAACTCATTGGTATCTGCACGACTGTATTAATGTTCCTTTCACCCATTTTTTATCCGATATCTTCACTACCTGTTCAGTATCAGCATCTGTTGCTACTCAACCCACTGACACCTGCCATTGAAGGGATGCGAGACGTTTTATTCTGGGGGAAATTTCCCAATATAGGGTTTTATGCAATGTATCTGGCCATATCAATGTTGTTTGCTTGGTCGGGTTTTGTTTGCTTCCAAAAATCAAGAAAAGGGTTTGCTGATGTCCTCTGAAATTGCTGTTAAAGTCAGTCACTTAAGCAAGTGCTATCCCATTTATAACAAACCGCGTGATCGCTTGTTACAAATGCTATCCTTTGGCCAAAAAAAATTTTATCGAGAGTTTTGGGCTCTAAAAGACGTTTCTTTTGAGATAAAAAAAGGGGAGACCGTTGGAATCATTGGTCGAAATGGCAGCGGAAAGTCCACTCTTCTACAAATGATATGCGGAACACTGAATCCAACGTCGGGACATGTCGAAACCCATGGACGTGTTGCTGCCTTGCTTGAACTCGGCTCAGGCTTTAACCCTGAATTTACTGGTCGCGAAAATGTATACATGAATGCGTCAATACTTGGACTCAGCAAACATGATATTCAGCTGAGATTGGATGATATTCTTGCCTTTGCAGACATCGGGGATTTTATTGACCAACCCGTCAAGTCCTACTCCAGTGGCATGATGGTGAGATTGGCCTTTGCAGTGATTGCTCACGTAGATGCCGATATTTTGATTATTGATGAGGCATTAGCAGTCGGTGATGTTTTTTTCCAACAAAAATGCATGCGTTATTTAAGACAGCTTCAAAACAAGGGAGCGACAGTCATTTTTGTCAGTCATGACACTGCCGCTGTGATGAATTTGTGTAAACGTGCAATCTTGCTGTCTAAAGATAATGGGGCAATACTAGGGGCGACCGACGAAATATCTAAGAGGTACATTAAAAGTCTTTATGAGGACAGGCAACCCACCCAACTCATTCACGAACCAAACGATAACGCATGTACAACACCACAACCCCTAACTCCATACGTCAAGGCGTCCACTCAAACCATATTTTCTGGTGGAGAACTGCCAGAAAATATGATTCACATTGCCCCCTTTAACGTGAATCAGGACAGCTTTGGACATGGCGGTGTGAAAATATTAAATGTTTGGTTTGAGAACGAAGAAAGCATCGAGATCAATACAGTTCATGGTGGCGAGGCGGTAAAGTTGTGCATCATTGTCAAATCGTTTCAAAACATACAGTGGCCTGCTTTTGGCTTTATGCTAAAAGACCGTCTCGGTCAATATGTGATTGCTGAAGGCACTGATTTAGCCTTTCGTGAACATGGGCTAGTATTTCAAAAAGATGACGTGGTGCAAGTTACTTTTTCATTCGACATGCCTATATTGATGCAAGGAGAATATTCTCTCAACTTTGCTGTCTCAGAAGGGTTAGGTCATGCGCATGTTCAACACCATTGGATTAACGACGCGATCATCTTAAACAGCATCAAAAGCCGACTGGTCCATGGAATCTGCGGTCTCAAAAATCTGAGCATAGAAATTCAAATTAACTCAGAAAACCAGGCACTTTGATGTCCTCTAATCGTTCAACTATTGACACACACACTGATCCACAGGTCCTTGACCTTCATAAAAAATGCATTGCTCTTCAAAAGAGCAATGCAGCACTTCACAAAGGGATTGCTGAACTAAGAAAAGAGATCGATGATTATCGCACCTCAACGTCATGGCGCCTGACTCAACCGCTACGAGATATAGCAGGCCTAATGGCAAAACGCCGTCGATTCATTCAGTTATACAACAATTATCGGTATACCTACCCAAATGTGCTAGGGTTCATCCGATTAGTGTATAAAACCACACATACCCTATTCACCGGAGGAGCGTCTGCATTACGACATGCCATGCTCACCAGCGAAAAATTCATACAGGCCAAAGCATTATTTAATAACGCGCTGTTATTTGAGAGCACTGACACACATGATTTGAATTGGCTAAAAACATTTCAACATCATGGGCTAGTCGTTAATCCTACCCTACTGTTTGATCATAACGGTGGCGGTGGCACAAACACGTATACCAACACCATACTCAAAACAATTCTTTCTACTTCAGATGCCTCTGCTCTAAGGATATATCCCTCAGATAACCTTTGGTTTGTTCAATGGGTTGGTCCCTATAACCACATGCTGTTTAGTACAACAAGCATCGATGAGTTATTCAATGCGTTGTCACTCTCAAACAGCAAAAAAATCATTATTAACTCATTATATGGCCATCCCGATCTTCGGCGCAGTGCATCCAAAATTATCGAACTAACCGATCATTTGCAGGCTCAACTGGATTTCAAAATCAATGACTTTAATGCCTTGTGCCCCTCACCCCACTTATTGAATTTTGAAAATCACTATTGTGGTGTACCCAAAGACGCTCAAGTTTGCAAAACATGCCTACATCACAACCAAGACTGGTATCATGATTGGTACCCAGAAGAGAACAAACCGGTTAATATCGAACAATGGCGCACCCCCTTTCGCTCACTATTCAGCGCCGCAGGTACTATCACTGTTTTTGATGCGTCTTCTATTGAGATCTTGCGTGAAGCATTTGATATTGAAATGACTAAAATAAAACTGCTTCCTCATCACACTGATTATTTTGACTGCACAGAAACGTTTGACTTGAGTGGCCCATTGCATATTGCGAGCATCGGATCATTGAGCGTATCCAAAGGAGCTCAAGTCATCAATGATCTATATGACTATATCCAATTGCACGATATGCACATCCCCATCACCATTCTAGGCTCTAGTGTTGTAGACCTTAAACTAGGAATAGAAACCCATGGAGTCTATACACCCAAAGAACTGCCCAAAGTCATCAAATCCAAAGGGATTAACGTTGTCTTCATGGCATCAATTATTCCAGAAACCTTTAGTTACACCTTGTCTGAAGCAATGACAATGAAACTTCCAATTGTCGCTTTTGACATTGGCGCACAAGGGAATCGTGTCAAACAGTATGAGTTCGGGGCCGTTATTCCACTCGACTCCCCACCTAAAAAAATACTGGAAACCATTCAAGCTGTTTTATACTCAGCGCAGGAGCAAACCAAATAATGCTAGTTTACACATCCATCACCAAAAGCTATCTTCCTAAAGCGCGGGTACTGGCCAAATCGGTTAAACACTTTCATCCAAACTGGACCTTTGTGTTGCTTTTTTCTGATGAGCTGCCAGAGAATTTTGACATTCGTAATGAACCTTTTGACGAACTTCTTACTCTTCAAGAATTGAATATACCCAATTGGGCCTCTTGGGCATTCGGCCATGCAGTTGTTGAGCTGTGTACTGCTGTCAAGGGACCTGCAGCGAAATTATTATCACAACGACCAGGGGTTGATAAAATCATGTACCTTGATCCCGACATCAAGGTATTCAATACATTATCCCCCCTTGAATCATTGCTGGATGAACACGACATATTACTCACACCACATTTACTAAACGCAGAAAAAAACATTGATGCAATCATAGAAAACGAAATTTCGATGCTTAAGCATGGAGTCTATAACCTTGGTTTCTTCGCAGCCAAAACAACAGGCCAAGGAGCTGACTTCATTTCTTGGTGGGCAGAGCGTTTACTTCACTTCTGCCGTGATGACATCCCAAATGGTTTATTTACCGACCAACGCTGGTGTGACATAGCACCTGCTTTTTTTAACAACCTAGGCATTGTAAGAGACAGAGGATACAATGTCGCAACATGGAATATTGCCCATCGAGAGATCACAAAAAATAAAAACGACATATATTTTGCCGCGGATGTTCCGCTTCGTTTTTATCATTTTACTAGCTTTGATAATGGGAGTGGATTTTCCATGTTGATGAAGTACGCGCCAAAGCAGATGTTTGCTCATGAACTTTGGGAGCAATATAAGCAGGACTTGGCCTGCGAGGGACAAAATGATACTAGTTTTACTGGATGGGCCTATGGTCAATTTGACAATGGAGAATCCATTCCTGCTGAGGCACGGCGGATGTATCGATCAAGACCCGATCTTCAAACAGCTTTCCCTAATCCATACAGCACACTTAATCCATCTTATCTTTGTTGGTGGCATGCAGAAAATGCTAGGATAACGCCCATGCAACAACTATCCATCCTTGTTGTTAGGCGCATAAAGACCTTAATAAAACGAGGACTAAACCTTGTGAACTTAATTAAGGGCCAACAGTCATGACAAAAGTATTTACTGACTCAAGATTGAAAAAAATCAAGTTATTAGGCATTCCCTTTCTATTTTCAGTAGCCATTGCAGCATTATTTTATCCCGGGTTTATGTCCTATGACACCCTGCACGCTCTACAAGGTGCTCGCGATGGAGTGACAGACTCCATGTGGCCACCCATGGTTAGTTATGTCTGGCGGGTGGTTGATTTAGTCTCTGATAACCCCTCAGCGATGCACTTTTCTCAAGTGTTTCTTTTGCTGTTATCTGTTTTTTATATCGTGTTCATGTTTACAAAAAAAATCAGTCACGCGCTGATGTTTATGCTGTTGTATTTAAGTCTGCCTACCGTATTGGGAACACTTGCGGTGATATGGAAAGATGTGTTGATGGCTGCTCTTTTTATGGCTGGTTTTTCAGTGATTATTTACATAAAAAACACGAAAAATCTTGGGATTGTTAACAACTCATCTTACCAGGCAACACGGCTCGTATTTTTATCACTATTAGCGCTAATATTCCTATTTACAGGTGTTTGCTCGCGTCACAATGCCATCACCGGTGCCCTACCACTGATTTTCTTTCTTGCATGGGTTCTATGTTCAAGACGGGGTAAAACAAAACGCCATGTATTTTTTAGCGCACTGTTTTTAGGAGCAACATTGACTGGCGCTATTTATTTTACAAAAGTGCAATTAGACCACTACTCTTTACCTGATTTTGTAAAAATGAACAGTAGCACCGATGACTTTCTGCAATCAGTCAGAGTTCTGGATATCGCTGGAGCGAGTCTATGCACAAAACAGAACTTGTTTGATAGTATCGCTCCCAATATGTCTCTGATGGACATCCAGCGCCTCTATGAACCCAAGCACATTAACTTGTCTAGCGGATTACTCAGTGAAATTGGATATAACGGCGCACACAAGGACCTGAGAATTGATAAATTATGGTTGAATATCGCAGTACACCACCCCTTGTGTTTTTTCTACAACAAAGCTCAATTAACAAAATACTTGATTGGCGCTCACGCAGGCGCGCCATTTATAATTACTGCCCCATCCGTTGATAGCAATGTATATGGATATCAATTGGCTGAATCAGCGTTAAGGGACTCAGTTGTCACCTACATCATTAACGCATCACAACACTGCTTTTTCAAACCTTGGTTTATCTATCTTTTATCAATTGGTGCATTTCTATATTTAATGCAGCGTAAATCGTTTCGACTGGAATACAGTGTGCTGGCACTTTCTGCCCTATTGTATTTTGTGAGTTTGGTGATGTTTGGAAATGCTGCTGATGCGCGACTGTCTTTTTATACCACGACAGTGTTGTTTATGCTTACATTTATTGCATTAGGTCAACTCTTTTGCTCACTGAGGAAATAATATTAGGTACTGTGTTCTATAGAATAAGGGGCACCCCCAACCTAAACCCTGCATTCCGAGCATCATCATAAAACATGTTAACCGTCTCCAGTGAGAACTCATTTAAATCTTTATTCACTAAATAGAGTTTCTCTAAAATATCTTTGGTTGCGGTGATGATATGACAACCGATGTCATTGGCTTGAAAAATATTGAACAATTCTCGTGGGCTGGCCCAAATCAATTCCAGCTGCTCTTGAGGTTTCATGTACGCCAGAGAATCTATCATGATTGGCAGTGGGTCACGTCCTGTGTCTGCGATTCGGCCAGCAAACACTGAAATGCAGGACTTAGGACCACCAGCCAAGGCATCGGCTACTTCCTTGACTTGCTCCAATGTCATGAGCGCTGTGACGTTTTGCTTGACTCCTGCCCGCGCTAATTGTTGAATTAATTTTGCCGCAGACTCACCTTTTGTGTTGGTCACTGGAATTTTCACATACACATTTTCCCCCCAACTAGAAATGTGTAGCGCTTGCTCATGCATCTCAGAAAAATCATCGGAAAACACTTCAAATGAAATGGGCTGGTTTGTGATGTGCTTTAAAATATCAAGAGCAAACCCTTCGTAATCGCTGATACCTGCTTTTCGCATCAGCGATGGATTGGTTGTGAATCCTTTGACATAGGGTTCTTGCTGGAGTTCTAGAATATCGTGTTTGTTTGCGCCATCTGCAAAAATTTTTACGCTCAGATCCTTGATGCTTAGCATGTTAACTACTCCTTGTTTGCTTGAGACCATCCGATTAAACCATCGACTCCCATTTAGTTTGGGTCATTTTAAGCTTGGGATGTGACACGCACAAATGCCAAATCACGGCTTGAAACGCTTCTGCATGCGGCGTGATAGTGTCTGTATTGAGTGTTGGGATAAGAACGCAGGCATCTGCAACTTGTTTAGTATACCCACCATCACGACCAACAATCCCGAGTATGCCAGCTCCGATTTTTTTTGCATACTGTAAAGCCGCAACAAGATTTGGACTCACATTTTGCTCAATATTTCCACCACCTACAGATAAGATTAACAAGGTATCGACTGCTTTTAAGCGGCTAGTTTCCAACCATTTCACAAAAACACTGGCCCAACCTTCATCGTTTGTGCGTGCGGTGAGCTCAGACACATTGTCTGTTGGCGCATATGCTTCTATGCCTGCTATTTTTCGAAAATCATTTACTGCATGAGATGCATTTGCAGCGCTGCCGCCAACACCAAGAATAAACAAACGGCCTCCGCTCTGACGCGTTTCAGCCAAGCCATCAATCATTTGTTCAATTGATGTAGGATCCAGTTGTTGAATAATTTGCATGCTTTCATTTAAAAATTGTTCTATAAACTGCATGTTCACTCCAGATTTTTTTGTTGTTCAAGATGAGCCTCTAGCTCATTGATTCCTTTAAATGAACCGATTTCATAAAAACGCTCGAACAGTTCGATACCAGTCAATTGATTGCTTTTTAATAGACCGGCGTGCACAGTAGACAGATCGAAGGCTACTCCTTCTTTGCTCCCATCAAATGCCCTCACGTTAAATACCCCAAGCCCATAATCAATGTGATGCATGCGGGAGGTTTTATTGCGTTTACTATAATCCAGAATTATTCCCTGTTGGTATTCTACATTACTAGTGTCCCATTGATTATTATTACTAAACACTGTCATTAATCCCTGTTTTTTTGACGAGATAAATTGGGATTGAATCGCTACATAATCACAGGTGAGATAGGAGTCGCCATATAGCACGAAAAAATTATCGCCAACCAAAGGCAGCGCTTTTTTAATAGCACCCCCTGTGCCCAGCAACATCGGCCCATCAAATGAATATTCAACCTGAAGACCAAACTGGTGACCATTGCCAATCGCCTGTTCTATCATTTCACCCAAATGACCTACACACAAAACAACTCGTTGAATGCCTTGACGTTGTAATAGCCGTAATTGGTGGTGAATAAACGGCTCACCATTGACTAAAACGAGTGACTTAGGAATAGTCTCTGTCATAGGGCGCAGTCGTGTTGCAAGGCCTCCAGCGAGGATAATAACCGGATACAATGAACTCATTATGATTGCGCTATCACTTGGGTGCCATGAAAATCAAAGCGAAACCGTACCTCTTGAAGTCCTACGCCATACATAGCTTGACGCAAGCGAGCTTTATCATCGGTATAAAACATGAGAAAACCACCACCCCCTGCTCCAATCACTTTTCCGCCCAAGGCTCCATGTTGCTTAGCCAAGGCATACCACTCATCAATATCTGTGTTGCTCATCTTGGATGAGCGTTGTTTTTTGTGTTCCCAATGCACGTTCATCAAATGAGCAAATTCATGTAAATTATTGTGTTCTAAGGCTTCTTTGCTCTTTAAACCCAGCGTCTTAATAAAATGCAAATGGTCTATCATGCGTTGATCGTGTGCTCGACTTTTCACATCTTGCTCGTGCAAAATTGTTGAAGCGGAGCGTGAATAACCGGTAAAAAACAACAATAAATTATCTTCCAAATTATACAAAGTTTCCTGACTAATCTTTAATGGCCATGCATCCACACGATCGTTGGCTAAAAAACGAAAACAAGTGAGTCCGCCGTAGGCAGCAATGTATTGATCTTGCTTACCAATCGGCTCGTTTAATAAATTTAACTCAATATGGCAGGCTTCCTCTGCTAAACGCTCTGGATGCACTAGATTTTTTTGATAACAATGCAGAGCTTTTAACAATGCAGTCGTAAAGCTTCCCGAAGATCCTAAGCCTGTGCCGGAAGGAATATCGGCCATGCTGGTTATTTCCAGATAGGCCCCAGTGACACCAAGGTGCTTTAGAGACTCTCGAATGATGGGATGCTCAACCTCGTTAGCCGAAGCCACTCGCTCAAGTTTGGAGTATTTAATAATTAGATCTTCAACAAATGTTTTATGCAGCGTGATATAAACATATTTATCAATAGCTGCAGCAATCAAAAACCCTTCGTGTTCACGGTAATAAGACGGCAGGTCGGTCCCTCCTCCGCCTAAGGAAATACGTAATGGGCTGCGTACAATAATCATATCCCTGATATCCTATTTTAAAAACGAGTACCGTTCTTATTGATTGTTAGAGATGACGTGCGAGCAGCTACGAAAAAACAAAATATTTCATCATGAAAAAATTAATGCACGCTGTCATTACTGTTGACGCAATTAAACCAAAATAAGCGGACGTTTTGATGACGTCAACAGCAAGCCACATTACGAACAATAGAATCAAGTAATTCAATCCTAGCATGACTAAATATTTCCATACACTAGACGCCACGTTTTGCTGGGTTGCCGCAAAGGTAAACCGTCGATGCAATAAAAAATGAGCTAACACGGTGATGATGTAAGCCATTGAGGCTGCAAGCGTATAGTTTAATTGGACGATAGAATAAGAGATGTGAAACGACGCGAGATTGATACAAAAAATAATCAAACCAACGATAAAAAATTGAACTAATTGTATCTTATGGTTGTTTAAAAAAGTTCGAACCGGGTTCATATAAAAACTCAACCTATGAAAAACGCAACCAATTTTGAAGTTTCAACCCTTCAATACGCTCAAACTCTCTCATATTATCTGTCACGAGCACGAGGGATTCAAACAGCTTGGCTTCGACCATTTTTAAACAGTTTCACATGTCGAACGTCAGTGGCGTGTTGAGATTGCATCATCTGTCCTAGTTCTGGCATATACATTTAGCATATACCATGAGTTAGTGTATTACAATCTTCACCACGAAACTCATCGCGCTCCCCTGTTAGTAGTGGCCCCCAACAATGAGAAAACAAGGGTTGAGTTGAATACAGCTCTCGTGATATCGTTCTTTACCGTGCGCAGCCTGACTGCCGACTTAAGCGTAAACGGAACACATAAGAGTTTCTTGGAAGATGAGTGAACAACATAACGTAACAATCAAGCCTGCTGATCTTCAATACTCCACATCATCGGACGTCACTCTCTTAGATTCAGCCTTGGCAAATCGATTTTCTTTGCAATACAGTTGTAAAAAAGGCACCTGTGGCACTTGTGTGGCCGATGTGCTGTCTGGTTTAGTGAAAAACGAGCATAACGAGGTGGTCAGTTCTGGGACTGTACTAACCTGCAGCGCTTACGCACTCAGTGATGTCACTTTAAAAGCGACCTATTATGCCGAATTAGCTGACATTGAATGCTTAACAGTGCCCTGCAAAATTGCGACGCAAGAGAGGGTTTCTGATGACATCATGATCATCACGTATCGCCTACCTCCCACCAGCCCCTTTCGTTACCTTCCTGGGCAATACATCGATTTAATCCATGGTCCGGTGCGACGCAGTTATTCGATTGCTAATGCGCAATCGACTTCCTCAGGAATCGAACTGCATATACGGCTGCTTCCTGATGGCGAATTTAGTCAAATACTCGAGCACAGTACACTCAATCAGTTAATGCGCATTGAAGGCCCTAAAGGCACTTTTTTTATTCGAAAAGCAGAAGCGCCATTAATATTTCTTGCGGGTGGTACGGGATTTGCGCCCGTGAAAGCCATGGTAGAGGACTTATTGGCTCAAGGATCACAACGAGACATTTATATTTACTGGGGAATGCCCCATTCATCCGCATTGTATTCAGAGGTTGCCACATCATGGGCAAAAGAATTTAAGAATGTCCATTATGTCCCGGTTATTTCGTCCGAAGACTCCACTTGGCAAGGGCGTGTTGGGTTTGTGCACCAAGCTGTTGTGGATGATTTTATGGATTTGAGTGAATACCACGTGTATGCATGCGGCTCTAATGCAATGATTCAAGCGGCGAAAACAGCATTCATTGCAAAAGGACTTGATGAAGAGCATTTTTATTCGGATGC
Source organism: Legionellaceae bacterium (assembly GCA_947477015.1). GTDB lineage: Bacteria > Pseudomonadota > Gammaproteobacteria > Legionellales > Legionellaceae > DDPF01. Next base: position 7,391 of record CANJSM010000011.1, on the reverse strand, counting down.
ATTTGTTTCATCGAAATAAGGATAGAGAGAGCAGATACTACTAACACTGCACAATCGAATACAAAAGAATATAAGGAATAGACTATGAAAGCAGTTATTTTAGCGGGTGGGTTGGGAACGCGGTTAAGTGAGGAAACCTCCATTAAACCCAAACCCATGGTTGAAATTGGTGGAAAGCCTATTCTATGGCACATCATGAAACAATATTCAGCGCATGGTGTTCGGGACTTTGTGATTTGTTGCGGTTATAAAGGCTATTTGATTAAAGAGTATTTCGCAAATTACTTCTTACACATGTCAGATGTCACCTTTGATATGCGTGAAAATACCATGCAAGTGCATAACAAACGTGCCGAGGATTGGAAAGTCACCTTGGTGGATACAGGGGATCATTCCATGACTGGCGGTCGCCTACTGCGTGTGTTTGATCACATTAAAGATGAAGAGGCATTTTGCATGACCTATGGCGATGGCGTGGGCGACATCAATATCACTGAATCCATTGAGTTCCATAAACGTCATAAAAAAATGGCCACGTTGACCGCCACCTTCCCTCCCGGCCGATTTGGCGCACTAGACATTGAAAACGGCCGAGTCAATCAATTTCAAGAAAAACCCAAAGGCGATGGCGGCATGATCAATGGGGGCTTTTTTGTATTATCACCCGAAGTGCTAAATTACATTGATGGCGATGCCTGCCTATGGGAACAATCGCCCTTAATGCAACTAGCCTGCGAAGGTCAGTTAATGGCATACGAACACCATGGTTTCTGGCAGCCGATGGACACCTTGCGAGATAAAGTCTATTTGGAAAGCCTTTGGGATGAAGGAAAAGCACCATGGAAAATTTGGGCATGATCAATACCTCATTTTGGACAGGAAAACGTGTTTTTGTTACAGGCCACACAGGCTTTAAAGGCAGTTGGTTGTGCATGTGGCTTCATGAAATGGGGGCTGTTGTGCAAGGGTACTCGTTATCCATCCCCACGACCCCAAGCCTGTTTGAAGAAGCCCAGCTGGATCAAAAAATCCATTCGGAAGAAGGCGATATTCGAGATGCCGGGCACCTTCTTGACTGCATGAAGCAATTTAAGCCAGAAATTGTCTTCCATTTGGCGGCACAATCACTGGTGCGCTTATCCTATGATTTACCCATGGAAACTTATTCCACCAATGTCATGGGCACAGTAGCATTGCTCGAAGCAGTGCGTCACACTGGCGGCGTGAAAGCCGTGGTCAATGTTACTAGCGATAAATGCTATGAAAATCGTGAGTGGGTTTGGGGTTATCGTGAAGACGAGGCCATGGGAGGCTTTGACCCATATAGCAACAGCAAAGGCTGTGCTGAATTAGTCACCGCATCCTATCGGCAATCGTTTTTTAATCCAGCAAACTATCACCAGCATGGTTGTGCTATTGCATCCGCACGCGCAGGCAATGTGATTGGTGGTGGCGATTGGGCGGCAGATAGGCTGATTCCTGATATGCTCAATGCCTTTTCAAATCGTCAACCCGTCAGTATTCGTAATCCTGGCGCCATTAGGCCTTGGCAACATGTTCTCGAGCCTTTATCCGGTTATTTATTGTTAGCTCAACAACTCTATACTCACGGCGTTGCTTTTGCACAAGGCTGGAATTTTGGCCCACGTGAAGACGATGCACAGACCGTGCAGTGGATCGTTGACAAGCTGGTCGCACAATGGGGTGATGACGCCAGCTGGCGCAACGATGAAGGAACCCACCCCCATGAGGCTCATTACCTTAAATTGGATTGCTCAAAAGCAAGAATGAACTTACATTGGCAACCTAGATGGACACTTAAGCACACCTTGGGTCGAATTGTGAACTGGCAGAAAGCGTGGTTGGGTGGTGCGCAGATGTATGATTACAGCGTCGCTGAAATTAATGATTATATGCATAGCACTGAATGAACAATTTACCCGGCTCCGTTCGGAATTGACTCTATAAATAATGAATTAAACAGGTAATATAAACATGTCTAAAGATAAAATACGTAAGGAAATAGCGGCATTGGTAGAACAATATGCCGCACTAGAATTCGCGCCTCGCCCCTTTAAATCAGGTGAAAGCACTGTGCCCCCTTCTGGAAAAGTATTAGGGGCAACCGAATTACAAATGATGGTTGAAGCCTCTCTGGATGGCTGGCTCACGACCGGTCGTTTTAATACCGCATTTGAAAAACGATTAGGCGATTATCTTGGCGTACCGCATGTTTTAACCACGACATCAGGTTCCTCGGCTAATCTATTAGCATTAACCGCATTAACCTCGCCTAAATTAGGCGCGCGCCAATTAAAACCCGGCGACGAAGTCATTACAGTTGCCGCAGGCTTTCCAACAACCGTCAACCCAGCGATTCAAAATGGTTTAGTGCCTGTATTTGTTGATGTGGACATTCCTACTTATAATGTCAATGCAAGTCTCATTGAAGGGGCTATCACCGACAAAACCAAAGCCATCATGATTGCCCATACCTTAGGTAACACATTTGATTTAACCGAAGTGCGACGAATTGCAACACAATACAATCTCTGGTTAATTGAAGACTGCTGTGATGCACTCGGCTCAACCTACGACGGTAAAATGGTCGGCACGTTTGGTGATATCGCAACCGTAAGCTTTTACCCAGCACATCACATCACCATGGGCGAAGGGGGAGCTGTGTTTACCTCCTCTAAAACCTTGCACACCCTCATTGAATCATTCCGTGATTGGGGTCGCGATTGCTATTGTGCGCCAGGATGTGATAACACCTGCGGCAAGCGTTTTGATCAACAATTTGGATCGCTGCCAGCTGGCTATGATCACAAATACACCTACTCACACATCGGCTATAACCTGAAGATCACCGACATGCAAGCCGCGTGTGGCTTGGCACAAATGGACAGCCTTGAACATTTTGTTGAGCGCCGCAAAGAAAACTTTAAGTATCTAAGCGAAGGACTGATGTCTTGCGAAGAGTTCATTATTCTACCGAAAGCCACTGAAAAATCCGATCCATCATGGTTTGGCTTCCCTATCACGATTAAGCCCGAAAGCAACATTAATCGCGTAGATTTGCTCAAGTTCATGACGCAAAATAAAATTGGCACACGCTTGTTATTCGCAGGCAACCTAACGCGCCAACCTTATTTTGAACAAGTAAATTACCGGGTCCACGGTGATCTGACCAATACAGACATCATCATGAACCATACGTTTTGGGTAGGCGTCTACCCAGGATTGGATAGAGCTCATCTTGATTTTATGATTTCAAAATTTGAAGAGTTTTTTGGTGTGGGGTTTTAACGATGAAGGCTTCGGATGCAATTGCTCAGTTGTTAGCTTACAAAAAAATCAATTATGGTTTTGAACTGATTGGCGGAATGATTGCACACCTTGTAGATAGCATTAATTTGCTTGGAAAAACCAAATTAATTTCCGTTCATCACGAACAAGCTGCCGCATTTGCTGCTGGTGGTGTTGCGCGTGCAACCAATAATACTGTGTTAGGTGTGGCATTAGGAACCAGCGGTCCTGGCGCCACTAACCTAGTCACAGGAATTGCTGATTGCTGGCTGGATAATGTGCCTTGTTTATTTATTACAGGACAGGTTAATACACACGAATCCAAAGGTGAGCGACAAATTAAACAGCAAGGATTTCAGGAGCTAGACAGTGTTAAAATTGTCGAATCAATTACTAAATATGCCGTTAAAATCGATTCGGTTGAGACATTACTGCCTGAAATAAACAAGGCTATTGATATTGCCTGCAGCGGCCGTCCTGGACCTGTGTTAATTGATATCCCAATGAATATACAACGAGAAGAAATTGATGAGTCTCAGTTAATGGCTTTGATGACACCGATCTCAGCAATAGAACCAAACCAAACGTTATGCGACGCTCAAAACAATCAAACAGAAATTAATCAGGTTGTTACTATTTATAAAAAATTATTAGCCGCAAGCAAACCACTGGTGTTGCTGGGTGGTGGTGCACTAAACAATGACCTCCTGCATCCTTTTATCTCGATTTTGAAAGAACTGCATATTCCTTATACTGCCAGTCTGAAAGGTTGTGAAAAAATACCTGATGATGACGCTTATTTGGGAATGATGGGTAGTTATGGAACCCGTGTCGCTAATTATGCCGTTCAAACCTGCGATGTACTGCTTGTCATTGGCTCTCGCTTGGATGTAAGACAAACCGGATCGGACTGCCAAGACTTTGCACGAAATGCGTTTGTTATCCAAGTCGATATTGACGAGCATCAACTCAACAATCGCATAAAAGGAGACGTCTCATTACAAATGGACTCACGCTCTTTTTATGAAATGTTTGTGAATCAGTTACCTAGCGTAGATCGAAATAACTTTTGGTTAACTGAGTTAATGAATAAAAAAAATGCTCATTACAAAAATGAATATACCGAATTAAAATTAGGTCCTTTTGATGTATTTGATATCATTAATCAAACGTTTCGTGATGTAGCGGTGCAGTTTGTTTGTGATGTAGGAAACAATCAAATGTGGGCAGCTCATACTATTCAGCTGAGTCAGCATCAAAAAATGCATCATTCAGGCGGATTAGGCGCCATGGGTTTTGCAATCCCCACCTCGCTAGGTGTGCATATGGGCTCTCAACTGCCGGTTGTTAGTTTTTCAGGAGATGGTGGCACGCAATTAAATATACAAGAATTAGACATTATTGCCCGAGAAAAATTGCCTATATTAACCATAGTTCTGAATAACAAAGCATTAGGCATGGTTAAAAATTTTCAAGAAATGTATTTCGATGGTCGCGATGAATCCACCCATTGGCGTAATTATTCATGTGATTTTGTGGGGATCGCTCATGGCTATAACATGGAGGCTCATCGAGCAAGGAACGTCGGTGAGATAGGCAATATTCTTGATGGATTTGTATCCAACCCAAGAGCTATATTGCTTGAAATTGACATGGAATCCGTGAATGAGTGCAGGCCACGCTTGTCATTTGGAGATAAACTCGACGAACAATCTCCAAAATGTGTTAATGATATGTAACACTAAATAGACCGCGATTGCTGTTGCGAATACCAGTCTTGCGTAGATTGAATGGCCTCTCTTAGCTGAATACTTGGCACTAAATTTAATTCATCTCGTACACGGCTTACATCAGGCACGTAGCCATCAACAGAAAGATTAGATTGTATTGGAGATGCTTGAACATGGACATCCAAATCACACATCGACCCAATCAACAAGGCCAGATCCTTGATGGAAATCGCCTGGTCCGAACCCACATTATACGGCCTTCGGTTTTCACCATGAAAGAGAATCGTCCATAACCAAATGGTTAAATCGGCTGCGTATAAGTATGAACGGATTGATGAGCCATCACTGTTCACCACGATCGTATCAGCGTTTAATCCATCACGAATAAAATTACCGATCGCAAAATGGGTGTCTAGGGGTAAATAGGGACCAACAAAAGCAAAACATCGAGCTATTTTAATCTCAAAAGGATATTTTTCACCAGACTCCATGCACATGATTTCAACATCGCGCTTGCCTTGCGCATATGCGGATGTCAGCTGTTTTGTGCACTCGAAATGATCTTCCTGAATCGATGAGCTATCTTGAGAGGTTTTACCATAAACAGCGCCGGAACTGGTCAATAGAAATCGTTTTGCACCACACTGTTTAGCAAACTCCAAGGTATGCCGTGTGCCCTCCACAATCGTTTGTCGCATTAATTCAGGATGGTTTTTATCCAAACTCACGCTGGCTTCAGTGGCGGCATGAATCACATCTGAAAAATGACCTTCAGGAAAGCTAAAGTTAGTCACATCCCCTTCTTGAAAAATAAGGGCGGGATTTGAGGCTAAATGTGGGCATTTTTTTTCAAACTGAGCTTTATTTCTTGTGAGCACAACGGCTGTTGCATTGAGATGTAATTGTTCATTCGCCCAAACAAAACTTTCTAGAAGCCAGCAACCAAAAAAACCCGTTCCACCGGTGATGAAAATGCGTTGATTGCGCAGGTTATCCCATACCAAGGGTGTATTTTCAAGAATATAGTCTAGATCGTTAGATAATACATTGGGTTTCATGTCGACCCTTTTCGCCTCACTGCAGAGATCAGGCGTCTATGATACGTTCAAGTACTTGGTTCTGTCTATAAAAAGAAGAGCTTTGTAAGATCCATTTGGATCATTATGCTGCCAATCTATCATCAATTACGATCGCAATAGATACGTGTGCCCTAGACAGCATATTAACTAACATATCAATCGTAAATTTATCAATTTTACCGGTAATAAGATCACTGACGCGAGGTTGGGACACCCCCATTAATCGAGCTGCTGTAGCTTGTGTTAACTTATTCTCAGAAATATAATTTTCGATTGCTCGCATTAATGACGCACGAATTTTTAAGTTTTCCGCTTCGGTCTGATCAAAACCAAGATCATCGAAAACATTTCCTTTAGTAGTATGTTGTATCATTTTTTTATCCCCTCTTTTTAATCTGATGGTATTTCTTTAAAGCACTTCTTAGCCAATTCACGATCTTTTAAACTGGTTTGCTCTGTTTTTTTCACAAAAGAAAGCAATACATAAATACCTTCAATACGTTGGGCAAGAGAAATAACACGATATTCATTTTCGCAATGAATGCGCAATTATTTTACTACTTTGCCTATGGACGTCATAGGCTTCCAGTCTTGGGGATCATGCCCGCGCTGTATTTTATCTAGATTATAACCCGCATTTTGTTTTGCAGGTTTTGAAAACCCAAGCAAGTCGTCAAAACTACTGCCTAACCAGAATATTTTCTTCATGCCTTAATTATATAAAAATGCAACTACAACGCAATGCTCGACTTTTTTTATTGTAAGTTTGGCCTTGGCACGAGAGCGTGGAGCACGGATGCAGAACTTGTTGGGCCAAGGCCCAACCTACATGTCGAGCATCGCGTGACCACACTTGAAATCTCCCCTAAGCCTTTACTTTCCTTGAAATGGGTAGAATAATGCGGGCTGATTGCAGGGAATATTTCGACGATTTACTACGGGCAGGATTAACATGCAACTGAACACCACATTAATACGCTATCTATTGATTGGCGTGGTCAACACAGCTTTTGGTTACTCCATGTTTGCTCTGTTGATTTATTTCGGCCTGCATTATGCTGTTGCTGTGTTTCTTTCTACCCTTGCCGGCATTTTCTTTAACTTCAGAACTTTTGGTCGGTTCGTATTCAAACAAACGGATTGGCGTTTGATTTGGCGATTTATGGGTGTGTATGGGGTTTTATACCTTGTGAATATTGGCTGTATTTTTGTATTAATGATGTATATTGATAATATTTATGCGGCGAATGCGGTCGCATTGGTCTTGATAGCC
>CANJSM010000010.1 GCA_947477015.1 Legionellaceae bacterium | reverse complement strand
GACGTTCAGCGCTTGTCTTCCCTTTGATATCACACGTTTCCTCAATCGATGATGACGAGTCTTTTTTGAACTCAGATTCTAAAAAAAATCGTACATCATCATTTAATGTTCCTTGGTTGCCCTTGAGGGCAAGCACATAAAAACCACCTTCATCGTCAAATAAAACGAAATCTAATAGCTAGATTGTTGGGCCAAGGCCCAACCTACGGCAGGTTGATCAAATTTTAATGCGACAGCCGTGAACTTAGTTGTTAATCACCAGCCTTTGCTCGCACAAATTTCTTCATATGCTTTGCGAATGATCTGAGTTTTTTCATTGGCAAGTTTAATGTTTTCTTTGGGCATTCCCTGCGCAATAAGTTTATCAGGATGATGGCGGCTCATTAAGCGACGATAAGCACGTTTAATTTCTTGTTTATTTGCGGAGGACTGTACTTGTAAGATATCATACGCTCGGGTTAAATCAGAGTTTTGATTTGACGATGCTCCTTGTGAATTTGTATTCGATGATTGATGTCTATAGTTATACTGATAAAAATTCTCGTTAAAGTTGGATTGTCTGTGCATCGGCGCATATTTCATGCAACTGAGAATGGTATTGAGTATCTGTGTTTTTTTCTCAGATAAACCATCTAGTTGTGCAGCTCTGTATTGTGTATCAATGAATAACTTTAATAAACTGGGGTTGTTTTTTGCTAGTTTATAAAGAGAATCCAACATTGGTTTTAGATTGAAATCGTCCTTTTTTCCTTCATTGAAATATTTTTGAGCGACTTTTTGTTGTGCTTTATTGAGCTTCATTTCTTGCATCAGCAGTTTTGCCAGTTGAATTTCCTGCTCAGAAACACGACCGTCTGACTTTGCGATATGCCCTAAAGTAGAAAAAGTTGTTTGAAAAAAAAGTGATTTAACGGCTTGACGTTTTTCGGTATGAAAGTGCCAAAGGGGGTTGGAGAAATGTTGAAGGAGCCCGCGATCGAATAGATTGCCAATAAAAACGCCAAAAAATGCCCCCGCAGGTCCAGCGATTAAAAAGCCTAAAAAAGCACAAAATATCTTCCCCCACCACACTTGGTTGGAAAACAATTGACGTAAATCCATCCGGACTCCTCCTGTTGTTTATCTAATTATATCAGTAATACTTGCAAGCCCATAATTTGTTATACTCACATCTTTTCACATCAAGGGGACGACATTGAGATATACCCTGTTGCGTTTTCTGTATACTGTGTTGCTCTACCTCTTAACGCCATTTATATTACTTCGGCTGTATTGGAAGGGGCGTCGGCTGCCTGCATATCGCCAAAGAATACGGGAGCGCTTTTCATGGGGACGAATGGTCTCTGTAGAAGTGGATGTTTGGCTGCATGCGGTATCGCTGGGCGAAGTGGTTGCCGCGACGCCTTTGATTGATGCCATGTTGGCCAAGAATTTGCGTGTATTAGTGACCACAATGACGCCCACAGGCTCCCAGCAAGTACTCTCGCGCTTCAAACAGCAAGTGATACACCAATATGTGCCTTATGATTTACCTTGGGCATTGCGGCGTTTCTTGAAAAAAATGAATATACAGGTCGCGGTGATCATGGAAACTGAACTATGGCCTAATTTAATTGATCAAACAACCAAGGCTAATTTACCCTTATTGCTAGTGAATGCACGCATATCAGATAAGGCCTATGAGAGCTACAGTCATATCAGCGCTTTTTTGAAGCCATTCTTAACTCAGTTTTCGGGTATTTTTGCACAAAGTGAGACGGATGCTAAACGGTTTGTTGCCCTAGGTGCTCCCGTTGATAAAGTATCTATTATTGGAAATTTGAAATTTGATTTGCAAGTTAGAGTGAATGAGCCTGAAGTATTTCAACAAATAAAGAGCTGTTGGGGGCAGCATCGCCCAGTGTTAATAGCCGCCAGCACGCATGATAATGAAGAAAATCAGTTGTTAAGCGTTATAAATGTGTTGAAAGCATCTATTCCTGACCTAGTTCTATTGATTGCTCCACGCCATCCTGAGCGATTTAAAGGGGTGTATGAATTGAGTCAATCTCAGGGCTATAAAACAGGCTTGAGAAGCCAGCTAGACACCATTGATGGCGATACAGATGTAGTTATCCTTGATTCGTTGGGGGAGTTATTGGGTTTTTATCAGGTGAGTGATTATGCCTTTGTTGGCGGCAGCTTGGTTCCTATTGGTGGGCATAATGTTTTAGAGCCCATCGCAATGCAAGTGCCTGTTTTTTGTGGTCCTTATATGCAAAATTCGACATCGATTTGTTTAACGTTGTGCGCAGCAGGGGCCATGCAGCAAGTTCCCGATGTTGATGCACTGGTTGCAGCTATTATCGCAATGCAATTGGAACCTTCTAAACGTGTCAGTCAAATTGCGAATGCTAGTGAGGTGTTAGAGGCTAATCGAGGCAGCGTGTTAAAGTGTTTGGAAGCTATTCTTGAAATCAGGGGTTTACACAATCGGCTTATGTAGCTTGTAGACAGGTCTGGGCCAAGGCCCAGCCTACAATTTCCATGGTATGTAGGTTGGGCCTTGGCCCAACAATTTATGTTTACGTACCCTGATTTTGCCGTTCTTTAATTTCAGACAGCGTTTTACAATCAATACACAATGTCGCGGTTGGTCGTGCTTCCAGACGGCGTAAGCCGATTTCAATGCCGCACGCTTCGCAGTAACCGAAATCATCTTCCCGTAAACGCTCTAAACCGTCTTCAATTTTTTTGATTAATTTTCTTTCGCGATCACGTGTGCGCAATTCAAAGCTGAATTCTTCCTCTTGACTGGCACGATCTGCTGGATCAGGAAAATTAGCCGCTTCATCTTTCATATGAGTCACAGTTCGGTCGACTTCTTCCATTAATGATTGTCGCCACGCGAGCAGAATCTTTTCGACATGCTCGAGCTGGCTTTCATTCATGTACTCTTCACCCTCTGTTTCCAGGTAGGGGGCAATTCCCATATTGCCAACGGTGTCATTTTTCACGTTGTACTCACTTATATTTGTTAATTCAACTGGTGGCTTTTATATCAAAAATAGCAATATTCATCAACTATACTTTATAAATTATAGCCTATTATTGAGATTTTGCTTGTCCAATGCTAACTCGGTCATTTCCTTGCCAATCTTGCCAGCATTTTACATGCTGATAGCCAAATCGCTTTAAAGCCGCCGTAACTGCGGGTCCTTGTTCGAATCCATGTTCTAGGGCGATGAATCCACCCGGTAATAGCCATTCTAGACTATGTTCTATGATGTAATGCAATGCGTCTAAGCCATCTACTCCGCTGACTAAAGCATCTCTGGGTTCAAAGCGCACATCACCTTGGACGAGATGGGGGTCATTTTCTGCGATGTAAGGGGGGTTGGATACGATGGCGTCAAATCGTTGTTTAGGAATTGACTCAAACCAATTAGAGCATAACACATTCAAGTTTTTGATCCCTAACTGTGTTGCATTAGCAAGTGCAGTGTTAACAGCAGCCTGACTTTTGTCACAAGCGAGTAAAGTCCAATTGGGGCGTTCTGATGCAAGCGCTAATGCTATGGCGCCCGTCCCTGTGCCTAAGTCTAGAATGTTTGCATGAGACGTCTCAGGCAGCAAGCTTAACGCCAGTTCAACTAAGCGCTCGGTGTCTGGTCTTGGTATCAGTGTGTTCGTATTGACGTCCAAGGTAAGAGACCAAAATTCACGCGTGCCCGTTAAATAGGCAATCGGTTTGCCGGTTATTCGCTGTGCGAGTAATTGTTGAAAATCATCATGTTCAAGAGCGGTTAGCGTATATTCAGGATGTGTATAAAAAAAAGTACGCGATTGATGAATAATTTTAGACAATAATAGTTCAGAATCTAACCGCGCACTAGAACTAACCGGCGTTAATGCAGCAGTAGCTAGTGCGAGTTCTGTTTTGATACAGTAGGTTGGAGCTTCGCCCAACGATGCATCGTTTGAGCAAGCCTTACTCATGACGTCCTAATTCAGCCAGCAACTCAGCATGGTATTCTCTCTTCAAGGCATCAACAACACTAGACAGGTTGCCTTCCATGATTTCATTGAGTTGATAAATGGTTAGGTTGATTCGGTGGTCTGTCAAACGGCCTTGTGGAAAATTATAGGTGCGTATGCGTTCAGAGCGATCGCCTGTGCCGACCAGTGATTTACGAGTTTCAGCTTGCTCAAGACGTTGTTTGCTTTGTTGTGCATTAAGGATTCTTGATTTCAGAAGAGCCATCGCTTTGGCACGATTTTTATGCTGCGAGCGCTCATCTTGGCATTCAACCACCACGCCTGTTGGAATATGTGTAATGCGAACAGCAGAATCAGTTTTATTGATGTGTTGCCCGCCTGCACCTGATGCACGGTAGGTATCAATACGTAACTCTGAGGTATTGATTTGAACATCATCAATTTCCTCAACCTCAGGCATGACAGCCACAGTACATGCAGACGTGTGCACACGACCTTGTGATTCAGTGGCAGGGACTCGTTGAACACGGTGTGTGCCTGACTCAAATTTCAATTGCGCATACACATTCTGGCCTGAGACTCTCGCAATGACTTCTTTAAACCCGCCATGTTCTCCATGGCTAGCACTGATGATTTCAAGAGGCCATCCCATAGTCTCGGCATAGCGACTATACATACGAAACAAATCACCAGCAAAAATAGCTGCTTCGTCTCCGCCTGTTCCTGCTCGCACTTCAAGATATATGTTGCGCTCATCGTCAGGATCTTTAGGAATTAAATGCCATTGTAATTCCTCATCGAGTTTGTTGAGTGTGTCTTTTGCCTGATCCATTTCCTCTGCGGCCATTTCGGCCATGTCAGCATCGTCTCCATCCAGCATGTCTTGCAATGAAGTTAAGTCAGAACAGGCCGTTAAGTAAGATTCAAAACAAGACACGACAGGTTCAAGTTGAGCATACTCTTTAGATAAAACTTTAAATTGATCTTGATTCGATATGACGGAGGATTCGGAGAGTAGGCGCCCAATTTCTTGGAAGCGCTCATGCATGTGGTCGAGTTTAACTTTAAGTGATGTTTTCATGGTATAGAGGGTTCTGCCGGCGTGTTAAGAAGATAATGTGCGAAATCAAGTAACTCAAAGCGATCATCCCTTGCGGCTTGACGCAGGCCGACGGTGGGTCTGTGCGTAAGTTTATTAACTAAGCGCGAGGAAAACTCTGTTAAGACCGTATATTGACATTGGCCTGATGATAGTTGTTGTATAGCGCGTTGTAACTCAAAATGTGCTAAGTCCTGCATTTGAGAGCGATAATCGCAGATGACGTCTTTGGCACGCAGTGAGCGATGCCAGCGTGTATAGTTATCCAATTCGCCTTCAATTAATTGTTCTGCGAACTCTGCCGCGGTACGACGTTCATTCATCCCTTGTTCAATCATGATTTGCAGGTCATCAATGTTGTAAAGATGAGCGCCATTTAATTCGCTGACATCTGCTTCAATGTCTCGTGGAACGGCCAAGTCAAGCAACACCATTGGAGCATTATTACGAGTGTCTAATGCATGTTTCACCAAGCTTTTACTGATAAATGGTAATGGACAGGCTGTTGCAGAGATGACTACGTCAGCATTTGATAAATGATGGTGAATATCACCGATGGATAATGACTCACCTCCAAGTCTGGTGGAGAGTTGATTGGCATGTTCACGGGTGCGGCTGGCAATCATGAAGTGTTTTGCGCCTTGCTGTTGCAGGTATTTAGCCACAAGAGAAGAGGTTTCTCCTGAACCAATGAGTAATACTTTTAAGGCAGTAAAGTCAGAAAAAAGACGACCAATCAGTTGTACTGCTGCATAAGCAATGGATACGGGATTGTTTCCGATACCGCTTTGGTTTCTGATTCGCTTCGTTGCACTGAAAACAAAAGGAAATAGATTGCGAAGCGTGTGTTGAACGGTGCCCACTCGACAGGCCTGTTGATAGGCTTGTTTGATTTGACCAAGAATTTGAGGTTCGCCCACCATCATGGAGTCGAGTCCACTCGCAACGCGCAGCATGTGACGGACCGCATCGTGCTCGTGATGCATGTAAAAATAAGGCCTGATGTCTTCATGCGATAATTGATGTTCTCCGGCAAGCCAAGGAATAATGACGTCTGGATCATCGGTTTCGCAATAGATTTCGGTACGATTACACGTAGAGAGAATGGCCGCTTCGTTTATTGCAGGTAAATCGAGCAACTGATGAAGTAGTGTATCTTGCATCGCCACTGGTAGTGCAATCTTTTCACGCACGTTTAATGGGGCAGTTTTGTGGTTAAGTCCGCAAGCGAGAAACACGATAGAATAATGGCCTATATTAAATCAGTTATTATACACTAATATCGCGACAATTTGTAGGGGGTGCTAGGGACTTCTGTCCAAGCTAACATATCCTCTTGCTTGGAGTTAATTATCTCAATTTGCTCCTTCATTGACTCAACTGGCGAGTCGCTCTATCCGGGGACGTTTTTAAGGCATGAATATTACTTTGTTTTAAATCATACAGTAATGCGTTTATATTGTGATCTTCCCAGCTAATGCCAGAAGTTAGAACGTCCGTGTGAGCGTTGGGATGATGAATTAAAACAATTTGCTCAGGATGATGGGACATAGCCATCTGTTCCATGACACTTAAACCGCCGCCTCGAGTGATGATGACGTTGCTTCTTGTCATTAACTGAGCTAGATGCTGGTCGTCTTGATAGCCTAGCCGTATAATTTTTTCTTTATAAGTCGGATGATTGGCTATAATGACATCAATTTTTTCACTAATGGCCTTCAGTTTGCCACTAAAAACAAATACTTTGTTCATGCCTCTGTTTATTAGTGTTTCGATGTACTCAACGGTATCATGACTGGCTTGGCTTCCTAAAATAATGGATGAAATTTGCTCGTTTGGTTTGATGACGATAGGCTCTTCTTCGTGTAGGTTAAGGGTGACCTCAACGTCAAATCGTTCACTATTATCATATTGAGGATCTTTAAATCCGGCTCGAACCATGGGGTTGTTTTTTGAAGGGATATTATGTGATCCCTTGAAATAATTGCCATTGGGAAAAAAATAATCGATGACCTCTTGGGTCATTCCAACACCATATAACTGTATTTGTTGCTGCTGCTTAGGCGTTAATGTGGATAGTCCATTAAAAAAATGCACCGCTCCTGGTGTAGGTAAGTCCGTCATGTATTGATGAATAATCAGTTGAGGCTTGTCTAGATTGTTCTCATTGTATTGAATGACTGCATCACACACTGCTGTAAGGCCTAAAGCTTGTGTGCTGATAATTTCAGTGTAAGGTTTTTTACAGATGGCTGCCTGATTTAATACATTAAACATTTTAGGGTAAACAAATGAATAATTATTTTGATCATTCATACGTTGTAAAGTAATTAATTTTTTTAATTCCGTGGTTTGATCTTGTCGTTGTAAAATATTCCACACTGCCGCACTTTCATAGCCTGCTGGATAGATATCCAACAACATGTCGATGTAGTCACGAGAGGGGGTGCTTCTTTCTTTTTTATTTAAGGTTGAGATTTCATTTTTTAGCGTTTCAAGATTAGGTAACACAGGAAAACGAGTGTATTGGAGTATTTTTCGAATGATTGGGCTTAAAATATAGATGTGATTGGTTAAGAAGGAACCCAAAAAGATACTTGTTGTGGTCCAAGAGGATTTTTTCTGTGTATACAAAGCTGGTGTGTGTGTCGAGAAGAGCAAAGAGGAAGGATATTTTTGCCGTAAAAAGTCACGAATACCTTGAATTCCGGAAATATGGCCACCACCACCGCTACACGCCAATAATAAAGGGTTGTAGCCGGTCTCGTGTCCGCCTTCGTAATTGCTGTTTTGAATGGGCATTAAGTTATCCTCGTAACTATTATTACAACTTAAACCCTGAGGTAATGGGGTAGCGCCAATCCCCATTAAATGCGCACGACGTCACTTTAACGCCCGGGGCTGATTGTCGACGTTTGTATTCATTGCGTTGAATTAAGTTCAAAATATGTGTGACTTCTTCAGGCTTGTAGCCTTTAGCAATGATTTGCTCGCTACTGAGTCGTTCATTCATGTACGCGTATATAATGGCATCCAGAGTGTCATAATCGGGTAAGCTGTCTTGATCCGTTTGATTAAATGCTAACTCAGCACTGGGCGCACGGTCAATGACACGTTCAGGTATGACCGGGCTCACTGTGTTTCTAAATCGAGCTAAAGCATATACGTTTGTTTTTAAAACGTCTTTTAATACCGCAAATCCACCACACATGTCGCCATACAAGGTGGCATATCCAACTGCAGATTCACTTTTATTGCTGGTTGTAAGAAGCATTTTTCCTGTTTTATTGGAAAGAGCCATCAGCAATATGCCACGAATGCGTGCTTGTAAGTTTTCTTCGGTGGTATCTGGCGCTCGGTTGAGAAAAGCAGGTTTTAATGTAGTCAGTAACGTTTCAAAGGCGGGCTCTATCGATAGCGTTGTGTGATCTACCTGGAGCAAATTTAGCTGTTTGAGCGCATCTTCTTTACTGATGTCTGCTGAGTATCGCGAGGGTAGCATGACCGCATGCACTCGAGATGCGCCTAGCGCGTCAACCGCAATGGCCAATGTCAGTGCTGAGTCGATGCCGCCTGATAATCCTAGTAACACGCCTGGGAAATGATTTTTTTCCACGTAGTCGCGCAAACCACACATTAATGCTTGGTATATGAGGGCTTCTCGTTCTAGTAAAGGCGCTATATCGCTTTTGATATGTTGGTTATTGAGTGTGACAGTTTGTAGGTGCGTGCCAAAGGCAGGGGCTCGTGCGCCAATTTGACCTTGTTGATCCATTGCTAAGGATTGACCATCAAACACAACATTATCCTGACCCCCGACTTGGTTGACATAAAAAACAGTTAAACCACGCAGTGCGTGCTCTCGTAATAGCACTTCACGTTCTTCGTATTTGCTGGCATGAAAAGGGGAGGCATTAATAGAAAACAAGATTTCGGCTCCAGCTTCTACTACTTGATCCACAGGACCAGGTTGCCAGATGTCTTCACAAATACAAAGGCCTGCGGTGTAACCATTGATAGTGAATAAGCATGGCGTGCTGGGGCCTTTGGTAAAATAACGTGCTTCATCAAATACGCCATAATTGGGTAAATTTTGTTTGCGATACAGCGCAATCTGCCGGCCATCAGCAATCACACAGGCCATGTTGTAGCGGTGATCATCTTCCATCATGGGATAGCCTAAAATGACGTGACAGTTCGAAGTTGTGGACATGATTGTTTGTAATGCGCGTTCAATTTGCGTGAATAGTGATGGTCGAAACATTAAGTCTTCTGGGGTATAGCCGGTCAACGTCAGTTCGGGGAAAATAATCACATCATGATTGTTTTGATGCGTTTGGATTATCTCAATGATCTCTTGGGTGTTCTTTGCAATGTCACCGACGACAGGATTAATTTGGGCCATTAACACGGTTAGGTTTTTTCGCATAATCAGTCACATTAAAAATTGTAGTCAAAGTATTATAAATAAAATTACCCTAAAGTGCTCTTTTTTAGTTAAAATGGCCTCTTGGCTTAAAAAATGGTTAATTAATTATGTTAAAAGCGGCGCTATTGCGGATGATAGAAGTGTTTCCAGCAGTCGTGTTAAAGCGCGGGCAGGATTATGCAACTCGTGGCCATGTACTCAATATTCGTTTGAGTGATGGCTTATTGAAAGGTCGCGTGAAAGGTAATGAAGGTCAAATTTATGATGTCCACATTGATTTGAGGAGCTGGCCTTCAAGTCCATCACGGTGTGCGTGTTCTTCTCGCTCAAGCTGCGAGCACGCTGTGGCGTGTTTGTTTGCAATGCAAGCCAAAGAAAATATTCCAGGCATTCCTTTTCAAGGTTTACAAAACAATGCCTCTCAGCAAATCACGGATCAAAAAGATACTTGGCGCTTGAATGCGACCGATTTCATGCAGGAAGAAATCCTTAATGCAGATGATTTGGTCTGGTACTCTGATCTTCACGAACGTGGGCATGACTTTTTTGCGTATCAACTGGGTATTCTGGTGGATGGAGAGAACGTCAGTATTGTGCCATTGGTTGCTGATTTAATTAATCGCTGGGATAAAACAACCATAGAAGAGTTACCCAATAATATGCTCGTAAGATTGCCTATCAGTAAAGGCAAGATTTTGCAGATTGAGCTGGGTCGAATCAAGCCGCTACTTCGTTTGTTGCTTCATTACAGCATTCGAGGTAGTCATCATGAACCTGATTTGGAGTTGCAGCGCTATCAGGTGCTGTTAATGCAAGAAGCGGAGCAAGCGGTCGCTGCAACGGCTTCGCGGTGGCGTGGAACGGATGCTTTGCGTGTTCAATTAGAACGTCTTGTTAGCTTGACTACCTTGCCTGAAATTGATGTTCCGAAGGGTTTACAGGCTTCATTGCGTGATTACCAGCATCAAGGGTTGAACTGGTTACAGTTTTTGCGTACTAATCATTTTTCAGGCGTTTTAGCTGATGACATGGGGCTTGGAAAAACAATACAATCCTTGGCTCACTTGTTGTATGAAAAAGAGCAGGGACGAATGACGAAAGCTAGCTTAATCATTGCCCCAACCAGTTTGATGGGGAACTGGTTTGAAGAAGCTGCTCGCTTTGCGCCCGCGCTCAAGGTATTGGTTTTTCATGGCGCAGATCGCCATCGGGTTGATTTTGATGAGTATGATTTGATCGTTTCAACGTATGGTTTGATTCAACGCGACAAACTAAGATTCTTGGAGTATTCATTTTATTATTTGATTCTTGATGAAGCACAATTCATTAAAAATTCACGAACTAAAACAACGCAAATCGTTCAGCAGTTGCGTGCCAAGCACCGCATTTGCTTAAGCGGTACTCCGGTTGAAAATCATCTAGGAGAGCTCTGGTCCTTGTTTCATTTCTTAATGCCTGGTTTATTGGGTGACGCTAAACAATTTAGGCAGTTTTTTCGAGTGCCCATTGAAAAGCAGGCAGATATTGAGCGACGGGAATTATTGGCTCGTCGCGTTCAGCCGTTTATGTTGCGTCGAACAAAAGATCAAGTCGCTCGCGAGTTGCCGGCTAAAACCGAGATCACACGGATGATTGATTTATCTGGCACGCAACGTGATCTCTATGAAGCCATTCGAATGACCATGGAGAAAAAGGTAAGGGATGCGATTGCCAAACAAGGTTTGGGAAAAAGCCAGATTGTTCTTTTGGACGCATTACTGAAGCTTCGGCAAGTCTGTTGCGACCCACGCCTGTTGTCTTTGCCTGAAGCTGAAATGGCTCATGGTCATTCAGCCAAACTCGATACCTTGATGGAACTACTGGAGAGTTTGATGGAGGAGGGGCGATCCGTGTTGGTTTTCTCTCAATTTACCTCCATGTTGAAACTCATTGAAGAGGAATTGAACGCGCGTCAATATGGGTATTTAAAGCTCACCGGACAGACGCAAAACCGGCAAGACTTGGTGCGTCGTTTTCAAGATGGTGAAGCACCAATATTTTTAATCAGTTTAAAAGCGGGAGGCACAGGGTTAAATTTAACTCGCGCAGATACGGTGATACTCTTTGATCCATGGTGGAATCCGGCTGTGCAAGATCAAGCCACAGATCGAAGTCATCGTATTGGCCAAGAAAACCCTGTGTTTGTCTATAAGTTAATTACCGTCGGTACGGTAGAAGAAGCGATTTTGGCCATTCAAGAAAAGAAAAAAGCGTTGTTTGATGGTGTGTTATCTAATCAAACCAATGGCGGCATAGGCCTGACTGATGCGGATGTGGCTCAGTTCTTTTTGCCATTGCAGGATTGAGAGCGTGTTAATGATCCCTTAATATTAGTCATCTATAATCTCGCTCGCATAACAGGGGTATTATATGTCAACAGCCCTCAGTATTTATCGACATAAATAGGAGTCACGCGATGTCTATTACACGTAATTTAGTCAATGGTTATGGTAGTTTTTTTGTAGGAGTAGGAGCATTTGCTGTGCTCCCATACACGGCTACATTTATAGGGGTAGGTTCACAACCCCATGGCGGATTTGATCTAGTAGCCGCAACGCTAGCTGTTGGTGTGTTAACATTCCTTGTGCCAGTGTTACCAACACTATTTTCAATTACCAGTACGTTGGCTATGGTTGCTGCTTCAATTGCTATTGCGAGTATGTTTATTCTTTTCCCTACTGCATTTATTGCTGATTTAGCTGTAGGAAATCTTAACGTTGAAAATAATGTTTATTGTCACCACCACTGGTAATCTCTACTCATTAATCAACTCCAAACTTGGCACTCACGTTAATCTCACGTGAGTGCGCTTCTCATTTTTTGGCTTCAAGCAAATACTTCGCATGCAATGCCAGAACTTGTTGTTGTAAAACCTCCACGCAGCCATCATTGACCATTACATCATCAGCTATCTTGAGGCGTTTCTCGTCGTCTGTGCGCGTAGTTTCTAATAGAGCCGAGGCTTGTTCTTTGGAGCATAGATCTCTGGTTTGAATGCGTGAGACTTGTTGTTCAGGGTTGGCTAATATTAATAAAACACGATTTAGATAGGGATAGTTTAATGTGCTGGTGAGCAAGGGAATTTCAATGATGCAATAAGGGCTTTTGCAATCAAAAATGTTTTGTTGAATGGTTTCTCGAATTAAGGGGTGTAGCAGGTTTTCAAGCCACACACGCTCATCTGGATGGTTGATGATTAATTCACGCAAATGTGGACGATTTAATTCTCCATTGTCTAATCTTATCGATGGGCCAAAGCGCTGGATGATTTTTTCAAGGGCAGGTTTTCCTGGCTCCACTAGAGCTTTGGCAATGTGATCAGCACTGATGATGTCAATGCCTAATTGCGAGAAGATCTTAGCGACGGTTGATTTTCCGCTACCTATTGATCCAGTTAATCCAATACAGTACATAGGCTCCTCATGGCGAATTTAGGTTTTTACATGTAAATAAATTGATAACACACGTTTCGGGCAGAGTGCTGCTGTGCAGGCAACGTGTTTTTGCCTCAAATGCCGCCTCATCTTGCTGTGGGTTTGGCTGACTCAGCCATGATTTGGTGTTTTCATCCATCGCAGTGCATAGCCAAGAAGCTCGAGTGCTTCTGCCGTGATTGAATCCTTCGCAATCGGTTTTGCAGCTACCTGGGGTATCGCTTTGTTTTTTACACGCATCAGTGGCTTTTCCTCGAGCAGCCCGTTCATAAATTCCTTTGATAGCCCATTGTGTATGATTAGAGTCGGTGGTAGTGCATTGCCAATACTCTGTGTCTTGTGCTTGCAATGAGGAAAAAGACATTATAGTTAAGAACAAGGTGATGAACCTAAGCCGTCGTTGCGAGTGCTGCGAGGCAATCCTGTGGTTCGCAGCACTCGACTGGGCAGGAGTAGGTTGTTTTGCTTTGTTCGCAAAGACCGGCACAGCTGGTGCATAGAGTGTTATGATGTGATATCCATGTGGTGTACGCTTATCAATCCATTGTACTTGAAGATCTTGGTTTTTCACAATTGCGTATGCTTGATAAACGATATAAAGGGTCTGATTTGACATGACAATAGAAATGGACGGCATTTCAATCGAGATTGTACGAAAGCCGATTAAACATGTTTACTTGCGCGTGAATATGTCGACTGGCAGCGTCCGTGTGAGTGCGCCATTGAAGCTTTCATTAAAGGCTATCAAGGCTCAACTCGAATCGAAACGTGCATGGATTCACAAAGCGCATGCACACGCTCTGGCTCGTGTTGTGACAGCACCTGTCAAAGTGGATCATGGGGAAACACATTATTTTTTAGGTAAGCCGTATGCCGTAGTGGTTCAAGCCAATTCTCCTTTGAAGGGAATCGTGATTGAAGAGGATTCTCTAAAGGGCTTTTTGGAATCTGATTCGCAAGATGAGCGTAATGCACGACTGAAAGCGTGGTACAAGCAACAAATGCAGGCCTTAATTCCTGATTTGATTAAAAAGTGGGAGCCAATTATTGGTGTGTCTGTTCACGCTTGGGGCGTTAAGTCAATGAAAACGCGTTGGGGTTCATGCAATGTGGTTGCTCACCGAATTTGGCTTAACCTTAATTTGATTAAAAAGCCATTGGCGTGTTTGGAATATGTCTTGGTTCATGAGATGGTGCATTTATTGGAAGCCAATCATAGCCCACGGTTTTATGCACATATGACACGATTTTTGCCTGAATGGAAAGTGTATCAAAAACAGCTTGAATGCAAGATTTAGAGATGATACCTTTTGCATTTATGATGATGTCACGTCGACGACAAATTACAAATATTAATCTGAATAGGAATGATGTATGGAAGCAGCAATAGATGACGATTATGAAGTGATTGAGGATCCTAAAGAGTTTTTGGTAGTTGAGCGGGATGGTGCTGATGGCGTCAAAATCACCTCTGAAAAAACGTTCGAATCACCTGTTGCAACAGCGCTTGTGCCACAAACTATGTTTCCTAAACAACAGCTCACGAAAAGAGAGAAATGGGAAGAAAGAAATAAAAAAATTCATTCAACAGTTTATGATCCTTCGGGGCAGCCTATAGAGCTGAGGCTTTTATTGAATTTTGATGATAAGTTAGTTTGCTGGGATCCAGTTTCAGATAGCATGGTCTATCCAAAAGAAAATAAAAATGGAACGTTTACAATTAATCGGCTTGTGTGTACTAAGCAACCAACCGAATTAAGTGGTCTGAGCGAGAATGTTTTACGTCCGACCTTCTCTTAATCATTGTTCCCTGAATACGAGTTAGTTATAATCACTGCCTTGACACAATAGTCTATGGAGTACATCTGATGCCAATTTATGAATACCAATGCTCAAATTGCCATCATGCATTTGATTTGATACAAAAAATGAGTGATGAGCCTGTCAAATTATGTCCGGCTTGCTCTAAAGATACGGCAGTTCGATTGGTGTCTGCTGCTGGATTTCAATTAAAGGGAACCGGGTGGTATGAAACTGACTTTAAAACCAAGTCAGAAAAAAAAGCAGTGACTAACACTAAAACGACGACATCGTCAGGCAGCGGCTCTTCTGAGAAAAGTACTCCAGAAAAAACCGTTACATCAAACACAAGCAAGGATGAATAAAAATTGAAAGGGACTTCTCTGCGTAGTTATCTTTTGGCTGGATTGGTGGTGTGGTTGCCTATCTTGGTGACTATACTTGTGCTACGCTTTTTGATCGATATACTCGATAAAACCATGGCATTGATCCCTCATTCTTACCAACCAGAGCAACTGTTTGGTTTTAATTTGCCTGGCTTGGGTGTGCTGCTGTCCCTAATTGTATTAGTGATTACCGGGATTGTGGCCACTAATTTGTTAGGACAACGTTTGGTAACATGGAGCGAAGCTATTTTGGACCGAATTCCATTGGTTCGAAGCATTTACAGTGGCTCAAAACAAGTTATTCAAGCCTTAGTTGCGACCAATAGCCAAGCGTTTCGAAAAGTGGTTTTGATTGAGTATCCGCGCAAGGGCATATGGAGTATTGCTTTTCAAACAGGCTCCCCTCCAGCTGAAATTGTTGGGCATACCGGTGTAGAGATGATTACTGTGTTTATTCCTACTACCCCGAATCCAACGTCCGGTTTTTTAATGATGGTGCCTAAAGCTGAAGCTATTGAATTATCTATGTCGCCTGAAGCTGCGTTAAAATTAGTCATTTCATTGGGTGTGATGCATCCTGTGGTGTCTAGTAAGCATCATGCTCCCAAGGTAAGTCATTCCTGACCTTGTTCCCGCGTAGGTTGGGCCTTGGCCCAACAACGATACTAGCCCGAACCTACGCACTAGAACAGAAGTTTGTCCTACAAGAGAATTTTATGCGATCGATACTGTTGTTTTTTTTACTGTTGTTCGCCTTGAACTCAGGTTTTGCTGGATCAGACGATGATGGTGGCAAATTAAATGAATATTTGACTCAAGAAAAAATAAATTTAACCCTCGCTAATCATGATGCCGAATTATTATCGCAATCAACAGAGCCCATGCTTCAAGCAGAGCTTACTGTGCGAAAACAACAAAATGCAACACTGCAAGCTCTAATTCAAGCAAAAATAGCTGGCTTGACCGATTTTCTTTCTGATCAACGCAAACAACAACAAACGCTGACTCGACGTTTAAAACGGTTACAAGGATTGCCGCTGGAAAAGTTGCAGAACACACACGTTCTTGATGAGCGGATGAACCATATCAATACCTTAAAAGCTGAGAGCAATATCACTATTCGTTTGATCAATGACAATCTTGTGTTGGCCAAATCGTATCAAACCGCTCTGGAAATCCAACAAGCGCGTCTTGATTTGTTGCAAGCCAACATGGCTGTTCAACAGAAAGAAAACAAGCTCGCAGAAACGATTCATGCAATCAAGATATCTCGAGATGCGTTGTATGAAAAAAACATTGAACTACAACAAACAAAAAAATTAAATCCGACATTTTCAGAGCATTTGGAGTATGAGGCCAAACTATTGCTGAATAATCAAGAAATCATCCTGCTACAACAACAAATCATTCAGTTGGGATTGAAGAAAAAGCAAATTGCGATGGATTATCAACTGCTTAAAAATCAGGATCTTAAAACCATTGAATCCACCACAGATTTTTACACGTTGGCCCTTAAGCAATTGTCCGGAATAGAGCATTCGCTAACTAAAATGCAAGGATTGTTGGTTAGTGAACGCTTGCTTCTCTCCAACCAGCCTGTGAGGCAAAAAATAGCCTTATTGCAAAAGGCCGTGAAACTTCGATTGAAAGAAGTGGCGTCTCAGCAATCAATTTTTCAAGTTGAGCTAAAAGATAAACAAGAGTTATTAAGCAAAAAGCTAGCTTCTCGCCAGAGTTTAGCAGAATACCATGTGGATAGTTGGCCTGTTATTGGTGGACAATTATTACAAATTCCTACGCAATTTTATAATTATTCAACCTTGCTGTTATTGAAGCTCAAGGATAATTATGAGCGAACTGTATTCTGGACAGCCGTCTTGGAGTGGGGGTGCTTGACCTTAATTTGTCTGTTTGGAATCGCTTTAAGTCGAGGTTTGGGTGTAATTTTGCAGGGTAAAGAGCGCTCCAGTTTGTCTGGTCATCTCTATGATGGCGCCTTAACGCTTTTGTACCGAAATGTGCCTCATCTTACTGGGATAACCCTGCTGGTTGTGTTGTTTTTTTTCAATCATATTGTCCTTGCAAATTATCACTTGTTGATTAACCTATTTTTAGTCTGGTTAACATTTAGAAATTTGATTTTGATAGCTCGCATGATGCTGTTGGAGCGTGTTAGCGACTCATCGGGTAAAGACGTTAAACTGTATTATCGATTGTTTTGGTTGCTGCTTGTTGGGGGGTGGAGTACAGCACTCATGGTGCTTGCGCATCAGTTGCCGCTGACTTTGCTCCTCCAAGATATATTTAATCGTTTGTTCATGCTGTTTTTATTGGCTTTATCTCTGGTTGCATGGCGAAGTAAGGACGTTATCCCTTATCTATTATGGCCATTACTTAAAACCAAAAAACGCTATTTACGTCATGCCATCTCATTGCTTGTTGTGTTGGTTCCGCTGACGTTGTTAACAACAGCCATCATAGGATTTGTAGGGTACATTGATTTAGCTTGGACATTGAGTCGTTATCAAGCGTATGTATTGATGGTTATTACCAGTTATGTGTTAGTGCGTGGTCTTGTATTGGATGCGCTCAATGCACTGTCTGAATGGATGCTGTTATCCTTGCATAACGGTTGGCTTTGGATAGAGGTGATTCTTAAACCGCTCGATGCACTTGCTCGCGTATTTTTAGTGTTCCTGTCGATTTATGTTTTGTTTGAGTTGTTTGGATGGACCGCTGATTCGCAAGTGGTCGCGCTGCTTTGGCGAGTGGGGCATTATGCGTTTGTGGATCTGTCGGGTGCGAGAATTACAGTATTTAATGTATTGAAATTTATTGCGTTGTTGTTTGTGTTTGCGTGGTTTGCAAAATGGACGCGTGAATTTTGTTATCGTTGGCTCTATAGAAAGGTCAATGATTCTGGTGTTCGTAATAGCCTTTCTGTATTTACTCAATATGCAATCATTATACTGGGTGGGTTGTTAACGCTTCGAGTACTAGGCATTGATTTTTCAGGCATGGCCATTGTGTTTGGCGGTCTTGCTGTTGGAATGGGGTTTGGTTTACGAGACTTTGCTAGCAATATTGTCGGTGGGGTGATGTTATTGATTGAGCGGCCTGTAAGAGAAGGCGATCTGATAACACTTGGTGAGTATGAAGGGCGTGTAGCGCACATTGGGATTCGATCGATGCGTGTTTCATCTTGGGATAACATGGAAGTACTGATTCCAAATGCTGAAACATTTAACAAACCCTTTACTAACTGGACCCATCAAGATTATGTGGTGAGAACGGTCGTACCTATCAAAGTGAACCGAGAAGATGATCCAACGGTTGTGCAACAATTGATTATGGATGCCTTAGTGAGCATTCCTGAGGTATTGAATGAACCGCCATCGCAAGTATTGCTTAAGCAAATTGATGAAGTTCTTATTGATTTTGAACTACGATATTTTATTAATGTACAAAATCATACCCGTTTTGAAGTGCGATCTAAGGTGTTATTTGCGATAATGGCTGCGTTTAAAGCAGCGGGTGTCAAGGCACCGATTCCATCACTTAATGTTGAATTAAATCATGACATCATTCCGCCAGCCCCCGCCGAAGAGTGAAGCGGAGCTCCTAACCCGTTGCCAATCTATTGAAGGGTTAAGTTTTTTGCAGCTGGCCTGCGCACTTCATTTACCTGTGCCAAGCAATCCATTGCAACGCAAAGGTTGGGTGGGTACAGCCATTGAGCTCGCGTTGGGCGCCAGTGCTGGCTCTCGTTCAGAGCCTGATTTCGTGGAATTAGGTGTCGAATTAAAAACCTTGCCGATTAATCAATTGGGTAAGCCTGCAGAATCAACTTTTGTGTGTAGTATTCCCTTGTTGACGGTGCATCAGCAAACTTGGCAAACTTCTCAGTGCTTTGCTAAATTGCGTCGAGTGTTATGGTTATCCATTGAAGGTGATACTACGATTCCATTTTTACATCGACGAATTGGTCGCGGTTTGCTATGGTCTCCTTCAGTAATTGAGGCTTCTCACCTCGAAAATGATTGGTCTGAATTAACCTTTATGATCGGTACCGGACGGTTGTCGGAAATCGATGCGAGCATGGGAGATTATTTGCAAGTGAGGCCAAAAGGTGCGAACGCTAAGTCACTGTGTTATGGTTTTGATGAAGTGGGAAATAAAGTGTCAACGTTGCCACGTGGTTTTTATTTGCGCAGCCGTTTTACTGCTACATTAAATTTTTCAATAAAATCATAAAAGGATTTATGCTATGTGGTTAGAATTGATCAAGCAATATTGGAACGTAAGTGTATTAAGAGAAAAACCAGAGAACACCCCGCACTCGTTATTTTTGTTTGCCTTTGTGGTGTTTGCCTTTTTTAGCTTGATTGTCTTGCAATGGATGATGACTGATGTAAGTCAACAATTGTCATTCGGTGTAGCCTTGATGATTGCCGGTTCTTTAGTCATGTCTTATGTCACGTATGTATGGGTGTTGTTGCGCTTATTTCGTTTGCAGTCGCGTTTCTTGCAATCATTGACGTGTATTTTTGCAGGCCATACCGCTGTTCATCTGGTTGCTTTTCCATTGTTACTGATTATGCCTGTCTTCCTCAAGATGCCCGGGTTAAGCACGGTTAGTCCCTTTATCGGTGTGCTTTATTTGGCATTAACGTTGATTTTAGCCGTGTGGCAATTCATGATTTCCGCATACATTTTCAAGCATGCATTAACCAGCTCCTGGTTATCAGCTAGTCTTTCGAGTTTTGGACTATTGGCATGTAACATATTAACGATTTCATTTTGGTGACATCTGATGCATTTACACATATTGGGATTGAGTGGCACATTCATGAGCGCACTGGCGCTCTTAGCACGTGAAGCAGGTTTTAAAGTAACAGGCAGTGATGCTAATTGTTATCCTCCAGTGAGTGATTTGTTAGCTGCAAAGGGTATCTCTTGGACAGAGGGGTATGAAGATACAACCTTGGCATTGAAAGCAGATGTCGTGATTGTGGGCAATGCAATTAAACGGGGAATGCCGGTAATCGAGGCAGTTCTTGATGCCAATAAAACATATACCTCTGGCCCACAATGGTTTGCTGAACATATTTTGCCGGGTCGTCGCGTCATTGCTGTTGCAGGAACGCATGGAAAAACAACCACCACCTCTATGTTGGCCTTTATTTTAGATCAGGCAGGATTCGCACCTGGTTTTTTAATTGGGGGTGTTGCTCCGGACTTTAATACCAGCGCTTCTCTAGGAAAAGGGGAGTGGTTTGTCGTGGAAGCGGATGAATACGACAGTGCTTTTTTCGACAAGCGGCCGAAGTTCATGCATTATCGGCCTGACGTAGCGATTTTAAATAATTTGGAATTTGATCACGCGGATATCTATGCCGATTTGGCAGCCATTCAACAGCAATTCCATTATTTGTTAAGAACGATTCCCAGCAATGGGCTTGTGATCAAACCACGAGATGATGCCGCATTAAATGCTGTTTTGACAAGGGGGCAATTTAGTCGATTAGAGGAGCTTTCACTAAATGGTGATGCCACTTGGCGCGCTGAGTTACTCGATGACACAGGCGCTGCTTTTCGTGTTTGGCATGCAGGCAAGCCGGTTGCTGAAGTGAATTGGTCATTGATTGGGGCATTTAATGTTGAAAACGGATTGGCAGCGCTTGCCGCAAGTGTTGCGGCAGGCGTAACGCCTGCAGTAGCCGCTGCAGCATTGGAGCGATTTACGCCTGTTAAACGGCGATTAGAGGTAAAATCACATGATCATGGCGTGACCGTTTATGATGATTTTGCCCACCATCCCTCGGCCATTTCAAAAACGATTCAAGCATTAAAGCAAAGTGGCCGGCATCAGCGCATTTTAGTCGTGTTGGAGTTTGCATCATATACGATGCGCTCTGGTGTTCATGGTGAACAAATGGCTCATGCCTTGGATGGTGTTGATGGTGCTTGGGTTTTAAATCCATCGCAATTTTCATTGCAGGCTATCACGCAACACTGGTCTTTTCCGTACCATATACTGCCTACGACAGCAGCGATCGTTGATTCTATCGCTGAAACGGTGCAAGCTGGTGATGCGGTTTTGGTGATGAGTAATCGTGGATTTGATAATATACACCAGCAGATCACATCGAAAATTAATCGCGTGTATTGATATTTGATATACGCTTGCGTGTATTTAAAGCATGTATTCACGTGAGGAAGTGTCATGGCACAAGCGCATCGTAAAGATAGTCCTATCAACCTAAGGGCATTGCCAGCTCAAAAAAACATGATTGATATGGCGGCTGCTTTAGCTCATAAAAGTCGCTCTGATTTTATGTTGGATGCTGCATGCAAAGAACTCGAAAATGATGATAAAGGTGCTTGAAGAACTTTTGTTGTTCATCAGGATATGAAAGTGGTGGGTTACTATTCTTTGGCTACAGGCATCGTTGCAAGTCAGTATGCTTCAGGAAAAATCAGACGAAATATGCCAAATCCTATTCCTGTCATGGTGTTGGGACGTTTGGCTGTCGATAAGGCATGGCAACAACATGGCATTGGTAAGGGACTATTGAAAGATGCGGTCTTGCGAACAATTAGAGTCTCGCAAGATGCCGGAATAAGAGTGCTATTGGTGCATGCATTATCAGAGTCAGCAAAACATTTTTACAAGCGTTTTGGATTTGTTGAGTCTCCAGTTGCTTCGATGACGCTTATGTTGGGGATCTCTGATGCCCATTTACTTCCACATGCGTTGAAAAACGCCATCTCTATCGATCAATAAGTGCTTAAGGGCTGCAAGTACATGCACGGCAATTAAACCAACCAATATCCACACAACGACACCATGGATCTCAAACAATTCTTCTGATAATTGAGCATTTTGTGTGACCCAAGTAGGTATAGGCCAACCAAAAAAGGCAATCCCATGTTGTCCAAAAGAGGCACCTAAAAAACCGGTTAATGGCATCGCAATCATGCAAACATACAGTAGCATTTTGACCAGATGCGCGACTCTTACTTGCCATAGTGCTACGCTAACTGGCAACGGTGCTGGTTTGTGATTAATGCGCCATAAAACACTTAACACAACTAGAACCCCGGTAATGATTCCAAATGATTTATGAAGATTAAAAAACACCCGGCTGTCGGGTTGCTCTGCAATAGACATCATGTACCAACCGACACTTATCATGCTGATAATCAGTATTGCCAATGTCCAATGCAAGCTTCTAGAGATAACGCCATAATGCCAATGTTCATTCCCTTTTTGATGGGGCATGGTTAAGTCCTTTTTTACGTAAATAAAGCAAGTAAGCTGGAATCAGCATTAAGACTATGCCCATGCTGAAAATTAGCCTGAAGTGATTTGCAGTGCCCATGTCTAAGCTTTCTGCTGGTGGAAAAAAGCCGATGAATAGCGTAATGGCACAACCGGCCAGACCCAATCCACAGGTAAAGTAATACCCAAAATATCGTCCTGGAATTGCAAACGGGCGAGGCAGATGACCAAATTTTCTTTTTAAACAGATGGCGGCAACAAACATGACCACATACATCATGATGTAGAGCTCTGTGCTTAAGGCCGTAAATAACCAGTAAATGGCATTCACTGTAGGAAATAGTAAAAATACGCTGCACAACGCGGTCACTAAAACAGCTTGAAGTAGCAATATTCTTGAGGCCACGCCATGTTTGTTTAAACGATAAAGCCAGTGGGGTAGAAAACCATTGTCAGCCGCAAGCAATAAGCCTTTCGCTGGGGAAATAATCCAATTCACCATGCTACCTAAACTGCCTAGCAAAAGAAGTATCACGAGCACAGGGATTAAGGCCGTTAAATGATAGGCTTCAAAAAAATTAGTAAAGGCTTGCATCACACCTTGCACTAGACTGATTTTTTCTCTAGGCATGACGATTGCGATGGCTAGTGAGCCGAAAATCATGGTCACCAAAATCAAGATCACGGAAAAAAACATGGCGCGAGGAAAGTTGCGTTGAGGATTGTTCACATTACGTACGTGAACAGCGGCTAATTCCATGCCGAGAAAAGACGTCATCATCGCTGTTAATGAGATCCACGATTGGGTGTCGTTCCAGTGAGGAATTAAACTGTGTAGGCTTAAATCTATGGCAATGGGGTTGCCTTTAATCAACCAGATAACTGCCAGCAAAATAATGAATCCCATAGGGATAATCATGCCGACCATTGCACAAAAGCCGGCAAAGGCGGCCGATGTTCTAAGACCTTGTAAGCAGAGTAAGGTCAGTGACCAAAAGACAACCAGAATAACGCTAATTAGATAGAGTTTGTTTTGAGCGAGCTCAGGGTTAATTAAATAAGCCAGCGTTCCTGCAATAAATGACAACATGGTGGGATACCAGACCATCGTATTGATCCATTGCAACCAAATGGTCAAAAAGGCCATGTTATCCCCAAAAGCATGTCGAACCCAGCTATACACACCGCCTTCTTCTTCTGGCCATGTTGAGGATAGTTCTGCTGAGACCAAAGCAACAGGAATGAGAAAAATAATGGCTGAAAATACAAAGAAAAAAATCAGAGAAGAACCAAACAAAGCAGTCGTTGGCAAGTTACGAACGCTGTCGATGGCGCCACTGATAAGTAAAACGAGTGCTAGCACAGAAATTTTGTGAGTAGATAATGCTTTCATGGAGTACAAACCTTATTAAGAATGATTGTTTTCGCGATGCTTGCCATCACGACATGCAGGAGAGTTGGGCACGTCTTTTGTTTTTTGCCGCCATTCTTCCGGAGTATAAAGGTGTAAGCTTAACGCATGCAATCCTGTTGAGAACTCAGCCTTAAGGCACTCATTGACTAGGCGATGACGCGCAATTCGATTTAGGTCGTTAAAGCGTGTAGACACGGCGATTATTTTGAAATGACTTTCCGCGCCTTTGGGTACGTGATGGCGACTGGACTCATCTTCAATCGATAAAGTGTCTGGTTTTAATTCAGTAAATAGTGCATCATTCATGCGTTGAAATCGTGACATGGTCGTTTATTGTTGTTCAAGATAAGTAAAGTATACGTAAAAAATGGAATGGATACCAATATATCTACTTTACAAGATTAGACTGATTAAATTAACAGGAGAATATGATGAAACAAAAAGGCTTTACGCTAATTGAGATAATGGTTACGGTTGCAATTTTAGGTATTCTTGCCTCCATTGCCATTCCTGCTTATCAAGATTACACCGTTAGAGCGCGAGTGACCGAGGGATTGACGCTGGCGGCTGCAGCGAAACTGGCGGTCTCGGAAACGGTACTGTCTAATAATCAATTGCCTGCTAATCAAGCAGCTACAGGCTATGAAAGTCCTGCTGCAACTGAGAATGTATCGTCTATTGTCATAGCAGATAAAACAGGTGACATCGTGATCACCTATACTCCTAAAGCGGGTAATGGCACGTTAATCATGACGCCCTCGTTAAAAGCGCAAGGCGAGATCACATGGACTTGTAAAGAAGGGACGTTAGCGGCTAAATATAGGCCTGCGAATTGTAGATAAATGGTTAAATGTTCTTGAGTTCAATCGGTTCGGGCCTTTTCAACCCGAACCGAAACGATTTGGATATTAACGCGATGCTCGACTGTTTTTTATTGTAGGTTGGGCCTTGGCCCAACAGGGTGTGGCACGAATGCAGAACTTGTTGGGCCAAGGCCCAACCTACATGTTACTCAAAAAGTCGAGCATTTCGTATATTACAATTTTTTCTCAACCAACCGATTCTCAAGTTGCACATAATCTGGCAAACCATTCACATAAGGTGGATAGGCTTCTCCTTGAATGAGTGGTGCGAGATAGCGTCGACAAGCTTCGGTGATGCCCATGCCATCTTCGCGGATAAACTCGGCAGGCATGGGTTTTTCTTGATTAGCCACATCCGCTAAAGGCACGTGGCTGATTGACCAACGGTAGGGTGAGTCCTGCTCGCGAACAATAACCGGCATGATGGCATTGTGCCCGCTGATGGCAAGCTCTACAGCGGCTTGACCTAATGCATAAGCTTGCTCAACGTCAACACTCGAGGCAATATGTCGAGCGGCGCGTTGGAGATAATCAGCGACCGCCCAGTGGTATTTGTAATTTAATTCGCTTTTAATCAGTTGTGCAAGAACTGGGGCTACACCGCCTAATTGTGCATGGCCAAAAGCATCGCGTAAGCCTGCGTCACTTAAGAATTTGCCTTCTTCATTACGGATCCCTTCTGAGACCACAATCACGCAGTAGCCGTGCTGTTTAACGCAATCATCCACGCGTCGCAAGAAGCTTTTTGGCGTGAACGGCACTTCAGGAAATAAAATGATGTGAGGAGGCTGGTCTTGATTTGCTGCAGCTAACCCACTCGCGGCAGCAATCCATCCCGCGTGTCGTCCCATGACTTCAAGAATAAAGACTTTGGTTGAGGTTGCAGCCATTGATGCGACATCAAAACTGGCTTCAAGGGTTGAGATCGCAACATATTTCGCTACAGAGCCAAAGCCTGGGCAGGCGTCAGTAAAGGGCAGGTCGTTGTCTACTGTTTTCGGGATCCCAATGCAGGTGACAGGATAACCTGCTGCCGCACTCATTTTAGCGACTTTATTGGCTGTGTCTTGTGAATCGCCGCCTCCGTTGTAGAAAAAATAACCAATGTTGTGCGCCTTAAACACATCGAGTAAACGAGAAAATTCAGCGCCATCATCTTTTAATTTGTAACGGCATGATCCAAATGCGCCCGATGGAGTATGCATGAGTTTTGCTATGGCCTCATCGCTTTCTAAGGATGTGTCTATTAACTCCTCTTGCAATGCACCGATAATCCCGTTTTTGGCAGCGTAGACTTTGCCGATGTTCAGAGGATGCTTGCGCGCTGTTTGAATGACGCCGCATGCAGAGGCGTTAATAACGGCTGTTACACCGCCTGATTGAGCATAAATTGCATTTTTTACTGTCATCATGACTCCATATTTTATATTAAATGGGTGCGTTGGGCCTAGGCCCAACCTACTCACTAAGTGTGTAATGTCTTGTATTCATTTAAAACCGCATCAATACTTGTTACTAATTTAAAAAACTCAACTTGAATGGCATCAACATGCGTTGCTGTAGCGGCAAGACGCTCAAAAATAGCCACATCTTGTTGCAATTGAGTCACGCCACAAAAACAACAAGCCCCGTGTAATTTATGTGCCAAATGTTCTAAGCCTTGAATATTTTGTTCATCCATCAGTTGTAAAAACTCTGTCTTATTGAGTTGTAATTCATCGATAAAATGACCGAGAAATTCTACCGCCAGTTCGTGGTTTCCTGATACTTTTTTAACACACAAAGCCCAGTCTATTGCTGCAGTGGTTGTCTTTTTCATGAGTTGCAAGAGGTACTGCAGCAACTGCTTTTCATCGATTGGTTTTTGTAAACACAAATCAATACCTACTTTTTGTAGGGTTTCTTTATCGATGTCACTTGCATTAGCACTGATTAAAATGATTGGCGTGTTTTTATTTAGCATGGATTCCTGGCGAATGAGACGTGCGGCATCCAAGCCATTCAGTTTGGGCATCTGCAAATCCAGTAAAATGACAGAAAATCGTTTTTGTTGGCAAATCGCCACGGTTTGTTCACCATCTTCGGTGGTATCAATGCCGGCGTGTTTTCCTAAAAAAGAGTTCAGCAACTGACGATTAACGGGGTTATCTTCTGCAATCAACAAGTTTGGGTGAGCCTTGCCTAGTTGGGTGCGTAAATAGGCCAACTCTTGATGACTCGATTGGTTGTTGGCAGCTTGATTGAGTACTAATTCAATGGCGTCATGTAATTTTTGTATATTGGGTGGCTTAAAGAGGAAGCCTTGGGCGCCTAACGCTTGATAATCCTGAATAAACCATTTTGAAACGAGTAAACAAGGAATGGATTGTTTTCGTAGCACCTGAGCTACTTGCTGCTCACATCCTTGGTTCACATTGACAAACGCTAAATGGCAATCCTTGTGGGTGGTGAAGGTTGATTCGAGTTGACTAAACACATTGACGCGAATGCATTGAATGTTCCAATACCCCAAACCGTTACACAACGCTTCCAAATGCAGTGGGTTATCATCAAAACAGAGTGCTTTTAAATTTGCAAAGCGATGGATTTGGTGTTTTTCTACTTCATACGCGGCTAGTTTTTCTAATGTTAAATACACTGAAAACGTTGAACCTTTATGCGGCTCGCTATCAATGACGATGCGTCCCTTCATGCGCTCAGCGAGCTTTTTACAGATGACCAGTCCCAATCCTGAGCCACCATAGCGTCTAGTAATGGTCGTGTTAGCCTGATTAAATGCGTTAAACAACGTGGTTTGATCTTCTGCAGTGATACCTATGCCGGTATCAATGATTGAAAAACAGAGGGTGTAGTCTTTTTCGGTTTCTTGATCAACACGGGTTCGTATCAGTACATAACCATAATCGGTAAATTTTACGGCATTACTGACCAAGCTACTAATAATTTGTTTGATCCGAATCGGATCTCCTAACACGGTGTTAGGCACATCAATTGCCGTTATCGGGATCAGATCAATACCTTTCTTATGAGCGGTAGGGGAAGCTAGGGTTAACACGTCATCAATGCACGTGCGAATATTAAGAGGAATACAATCGAGTAGAAGTTTGCCTGCATCAATTTTAGAGTAATCGAGGATGTCATTAATGATCACTAATAAATCTTGAGCCGAGGATTTGATGGTTTTTACATAATCCAGTTGTAATGGATCTAATTGACTCTCGAGTAGAACATTTGTGAAGCCTATCACACCATTCATTGGAGTCCGAATTTCATGACTCATGTTGCCAATAAACTCAGATTTTTGCCGACTTCGCTCTTCAGTTTTCTTTTTATCCAAAGAGAGATCAATGTTTTTTTCTTCAAGTAATTCAAGGCTTTGTTGCAAATCAGCCGTGGCGATTTCTATCGACTGATTCATGTCTTGGAGGGTGTTGATGTATTGTTTTTGTAAGTGCACACAACCTTTTTCAATAATACCTAGCTCGCCTTTGCTGGTGGCTTTGATGACTGTTTCAAATTCATTGTTTAATATTTGTTTCATACTGCGTCGCAAACGCGTGATGGGTCTATAGATTCGTCTGGACAACATATAATGAGTGGATAATCCAATCAGTAAGCCAGCCAATGTAATAAAAATCGTGACGATATACATTTGATAACGTTTAATTAAGATGAATTTTATATCCATGTCCATGGAGATCCAACCCAATTTCTCATGGATATCAAATGCTATTGGACCGAATGAATGCTCAGGATTAAATTCAGGGACATTGATTGGTGCTATAAAATTCACTGAATGATGAGGCAACTGTCGACTGACGATATAATCCACCGATACACTGGGTGGTTTGAACGAGTCAAGCAATATGCGTTTATCACCGCGATAAGCTAATAATTGGCCTTTCTCATCATAGAAGGCTAGAGACTGAATATCTAAATTGCTTTGAGAGGAGTCAATTAATTTTTGTAAGGCCTGAGGGTCGTTACGCAGAATAGCTCGTTGCGCAACAGGCACAAGAGGGTTTATCAATGCGCGACCTAATCGGGCAACATGCTGATTTAGGGCTTTGTCATATTGCATGTTGTAGAACACAGCGAACAGCAATGCAACAAGAAATACAGGGATGATGGTGATGATTCTGAGTTGATATTTAATGCCGAGGCTTTTCACATGTACATATCCATATTAACGCGATGCTCAATAAATCGAGCATCGCGTATATTAATTTGATGGAGTATAGCAACTTCTATTTTGACTGAGCAACAAACTAAGTTATCATAGCACAATTATTTCGCAGTTTACTCTGGAGTCCTTGATGTTGGTCAGAACCCGTTTTGCCCCTAGCCCTACTGGATTTTTACATGTCGGTGGTGCGCGTACCGCGCTATTTTCTTGGCTTTACGCAAAGCGCTATAACGGCCAATTTATCTTGCGGATAGAAGATACTGACAGTGAACGCTCAACTGCAGAGTCGGTGCAGGCTATTTTGGATGGAATGAAGTGGTTAGGGTTAGAGCATGATGAAGGCCCATTTTATCAGACCGATCGTTATCCACGCTACAAAGAAATGGCGCAGCAATTGTTAGACGAAGGCAAAGCGTATCGTTGCCAATGCAGTAAAGAGCGTTTGGAAAGCTTACGAGATGCGCAATTAGCTGCGAAAGAAAAGCCCCGTTACGATGGGCACTGCCGTGATTTGAATCTCTCCGCAGAGACTGCATCCTATGTTGTTCGCTTTAAAAACCCACAAGCAGGAGTAGTGTCATTTACTGATGAAGTCTATGGTGATATTCATGTGAATAATCAAGAGTTGGATGATTTAATCCTGATTCGCTCCGATGGCAATCCAACCTATAATTTTGCAGTTGTGATTGACGATTGGGACATGCAAATCACCCATGTTATTCGTGGTGATGATCACATCAATAACACCCCTCGACAAATTAACGTTTTTAAAGCATTGAATGCTCCAGTGCCTGTGTTTGCGCATTTGCCGATGATTTTGGGTGATGATGGCAAACGATTGTCGAAACGCCATGGTGCGGTAGGCGTGATGCAATTTCGAGAAGAGGGCTTTTTACCGCATGCCTTATTGAATTATTTAGTACGCCTTGGTTGGTCAAATGGTGATCAGGAGTTATTTAGTGTGGATGAGATGATTGCAAGTTTTGACCTGAATCATGTCAGTCGTGGCGTCTCTAGTTTTAATTATGATAAATTATATTGGATTAATCAGCATTATCAAAAAAGCGACTCACCAGAAAGCGTTGCCGCTGCCTTGGCTTGGCAGTTTGAACAGCAGGGGATTGATGTTTCTCAGGGACCTGCATTGACAGATTTAGTGACCGTGCAAGCGGAACGCTGCAAAACCTTGGTGGAAATGTGCAAAATTAGCCAGTATTTTTACACGGATGAGATTGAATACGATGATGCCGCTGTAAAAAAACATCTGCGGCCTGTAACGCTTGAGCCATTAACCGCATTGCATGCGCGATTAAGTGAGGTTAGTGCGTGGGAGAGAGATGTGTTGCAAGGCTGCGTGAATGATGTCAGTGCCGCTTTTGATATGAACATGAGTAAAATAGCTCAGCCTTTGCGAGTAGCTGTCACGGGAGGCAGTATGTCACCCTCTATTGATATCACTCTGGCTTTGGTTGGCAAAGAGCGCGTATTGAAACGATTGGAGCAGGCATTAGGATGGATTTCTGAACGCAAGGAGCAAACGTGTTAGTTACTTTTTCTTGTAAAGCCCACGAAAATGTTACCTTTTTTGGCAATGTTGCCCAAGCCTTATTAAAACTCATGGGGCATAGCGGTACAGTCCCCGGGGCTATTTTAGCCAACGATGTTCCCGACGCGTTGGCTCGTTTGCAACAAGCCTTTGCGCATGAGCAGCAACAGGGTGATCAATCATCTGATGATACAAATGGTGAGCCGGATGTGAGTTTAGCTCATCGTGCCGTTCCATTGATGGCGCTCTTGC
Organism: Legionellaceae bacterium; assembly: GCA_947477015.1. Classification (GTDB taxonomy): domain Bacteria; phylum Pseudomonadota; class Gammaproteobacteria; order Legionellales; family Legionellaceae; genus DDPF01. Next base: position 7,580 of record CANJSM010000010.1, on the reverse strand, counting down.
AAAATGCTGTGAAGGATAAGTGTAATGTGATGTGGGATAAGGGGTAATAAACCGTCTTTTCGCCAGATGTATCCGAGCCGCGCGCGTAAGCAAGCGGAATTCCGCTCCTTTATAGTTGCAGCTCGGTGGTATCTGGCGAAGCGATATGGATATTACTCCGGCTTCGACTGAGCAGGGATCCCCTCCCAGCGAGTATTGGCAGGGAGTCGCTCACCTTTCATTAGCAACGACAAATTGCCTAACGTGGAATCTTTTTCCATGACGGTGTCATAGAGTACAATTGAGCTTGCCCCAATATTACATCCTTCGTGGATATCAATGGTTGATAATTTAAAAATTCGATCTTCATACAAGTGAGTATCAATGAGTGTATCTGCATTGATATTTACATTGTTTCCAATTGAAATTAAATCAAACTCAGCGAATCCTTCTGTGCCAACAAACACTTTTTTTCCAATCCTCGCCCCCAAGCATCGAAGTAAGATGGGCATAAAAGGTGTTTTTAATATTACATCAGTTAAATTCGGACATATAAAATATGCGTATGAAAATTCTATTAAATCAATTTTTCGTATAAATATATCCCACAATGGTTTTACTGTTGGCTTTAGTCTGCCTTGGAGGGACCATTTTAATAGGACTAAAGAGGCTACTAATACCAAAATAATCCCGCTCTCTGCTAGAGGCAATAAGGCAAAGGTCATTAACAAAGAGGAGTGTGACAGTAAGTAAACCAAAACGCTGATGAGACTAAAAGCGCCGATCAAAGTGTAGGTTGTTGGTAATGTAATTCTGATTAACTCAATTGCCAAGCGACTAAAGTATAACTTTGGGGGTGGGTTAATGGTTTCTTGATCTGAAAATCCTTCGAATAGTTCTCGTTTTGGAAGAAATATTGCTGGCGATCCTAACCATGCTGTATTGTCTTTTGCCGCTTGGTTATTGTTTGGAGGAACCGTGAGGCAACCCAGCAAACTCTCATCACCCAAGTTACAACCAGAAGGAAGAATACTCACATTACCAGAAAACCCTTTTTTTCCTATTTTGACTGGCGCCATCTGAATCTTGCCTTGAAACACATTAGGCCATGCCAATCCCACTGAACTTGCAGTAAAGGCTTCATCATCAATTTGGACTAAATTAGGCAGAATATGAGGCGTCTCTCCCATTTCAACTCTCCTACCTAGTTTCGCGCCTAAAAAACGTAATAAAGGAGGAAAGTAGAGACTATCTGCTAATACTTGTACTTGGTCTGTATCCAATAGTTTTATCAGTGTCCATTGACGTAAATAAAATGAACTGTGGATCGCATAAGTACCTTGCTCAATTTTATTTAACAAAAGTTTCTTGTAAAAAACAATGCACAAATAATACAAGCTCATTGACAATAATGCCCCAAATGGGGCGGTTAAAAAAATTGACGTGAAAGATTCTGTCTTAAGATAAACGTAGGATATGAATAGCAATGATGGTAGATAAGCACAAAAATGGAGTGTTTCAGCCAGAACCAAGCAAATATAGTGCAAAGCGCCATAAGTAAATGTTTTTCTTGTTGAACTATTTCTCATCTTCTCATTGGTCAAGTTAGCAATGTGTTCGTTGGGGAGAGTGGTTTTTCTTGCTGGAGAGCCACAATAGAATGCATTTTCTGACGCTGTTGTATGGCTGGGTAACATGGTCATGTGATCTAAAATCGAACCATTTTCTATAACGGTATCTATGGAGACGGCACTGCGGGAACCAATAAAACAGTCTTGGCCAATCGTTATTTCCCCTATTTTTAACCAACCATCTTCAACGGTGTATCCTAATAAGTTGACCTCATAGCCAATAGAGGTGTTATCACCTATGGTAAGTGTATCGAATATAGCGATAGAACTCGTTCCTATATAACATTGTGAACCTATTTTAGCGCCCATGAGTCGGTAATAAATGCTGATAATGGGGGTGCCTACGAATTTGGCTTGAGGGGAAACGAAGTTGTGTAAACGATCAACCAACCACCAACGAAAATAAAACCAGCCCCAGAGCTTGTACTTGCCTGGCTTAACTCGACCCAAAATCAACCATTTAAGACAAATCGTGGTCAACGTCAGCGCAACAGGCAGAGCAACAATAAAACCTAATACAATTGAGATGGATTGTATTGAGAGCCAATTATTTTGCAATATAATCGATTGGTTGCAGAGAACAATGAGCAACAATTGCCATGACTGCAGCGCGTACATAAATAAACAACCAAAAAATTGCCCAATACCGCAGGTGATATAACCGAGCGTAGAGACCTTATGTTTTTTTCTGATTGTTTCTTCTTGATTTGGCTCTTTGGACTTTATTGTAAACTTTTCGGCCAACTGTCTGATTGAAGGGTTACTGTATAAATCAAGAATGGATATGCCTTTAAAAGCCTCATGTTTGCGCAAACTTGAAATCACTTTTGCAGCGAGCAGGGAGTGGCCACCCAAATCATAAAAGAAATCAGCCGTCACGGAAATCAGCGAGGCTTGTAACACGTCGGCAAACACGTGTGCGATGTCTTTTTCCATTGACGTTTCTGGTGGTATGTAATCCATCACTTGAACCACGTCCTCAGGTAATGAAAACGCTTTTCGATTAACCTTTCCACTCGCTAACAGAGGGAATGAGTCAACTTGTTTAAATAGTGCTGGAATCATGTAGTGGGGCAATTGTTCGCGAAGATGATTTTTGAAATCTTGCAAATCGAAAGGATGTGTACTATCCACAATGAGCCAAGCGACGAGCACCGGGCTAGTCTGATCGTCATGCAGCGAGACAACGGCGCTGTTAATAGCTTCATGCATCATCATTACGGCTTCAATTTCGTTTAACTCAACGCGAAAGCCCCTAATTTTGACTTGATCATCGACTCGACCTAAAAACAGACAATCGCCCTCTGGATTGAACGTGGCCAGATCTCCAGTACGGTACAAACGATGACCGCTCTTTTGAGGATGGTCCACAAATTTTTCAGCAGTTAACTCAGGGCGATTGACATACCCGCGTGCAAGTCCCATGCCACCAATACAGAGTTCTCCTGCTTGCCCATCTGTCACAGGATTTAAGTGTTCATCCATGATCAACAACTCATAGCCTGGAAGTGGCTTTCCAATGGTAATAGGCTTGTCTGGATGGCATTCTGCATACGTGGCGATAACCGTCGTTTCGGTAGGGCCATAGGTGTTTAGGATGCGTAAATTTGGGTTGCTGTATCGCTTGATTAAGCTAGGCAGGCATATCTCTCCGCCTAAAATTAATAGTCTTAAGCTTGATAATTGGTTTTCTTCCAGAGTCGATAATAGTGTGGGGACTGTTGAGAGAACGTTGACGTTCTTTTCTCTGAGAAAATCAACCAGTCCTACGCCTGAGCGAAGTTCTTTTGATGTCCCAACAACTAGGGTTGCGCCATTCGCAAATGCCATCCAAAGCTCTTCTATAGACGCATCAAATGCTAGAGAAAAACCTTGATACACTTTGTCTTGATGACTCATTTCATAGAGCGCACTAGCATGCGAGACATAATGGGAGGCGCTACGATGCATGATTTCTACCCCTTTAGGCTTTCCAGTTGAGCCTGAGGTGTAGATCACGTAGCACACATTATCACTGTTTATTTTAGGAGTATCTGGTCTCGTGCTGGGCAGTTGAGGTAATAGGTCCGTGAGTTGATTGATAACAATAGTGTTAGGAAACCTAATATTTGAACGAGTTAATTGAGAAGAGGTTGTGATGACAGAATCGAAGGGCATGTCCGTAAAAATATAATTAATTCGTTCATCTGGGTACTCGACTTCAATGGGGATATAAGTAGCACCCGTTTTTAGTACGGCAAGAATGGCAATATAGCTGTCTAATGAACGTTCTAGTAAAATACCCACCTTGGCCTGTTCATTGATCTTTTGGCTTATTAAATAATGGGCAAATTGATTGGCTCGAATCTCGAGCTCTTGATAGGTTAGGGAGATGTCATCACATTCGATTGCAGTGTTTTCTGGGTAGTGATCAACGGAATATTCAAATAGCTGTCCAAGAGGACGAGCATCCTTTGAGGGCAAAATCGCCATACATACTTACTCCATGCGAATTTATTATTACAATATTTTTAACAATTGTTTTGCTGCAATTTGTTCAGCCTTTCGACGGGTTTCAGCGTGCCCTTGCGTGCTTTTATTCAAGCCCGGCACGTGACATTGCACATAAAAAATCTGCTCATGCTCTTCGCCAAGCACGTTCGCTAAGGTGTACTCTGGCAGAGGTAATTTTTTAGACTGCAAATATTCTTGTAATTGTGTTTTGGGATCTTTTAGAGTGTCATGTAAGTCGGGATCGTTTAGTCTGCTATGAAAGAGTTTGAGAATAACATCTTGTGCGGCACTTAATCCGCCATCAAAATAAATCGCAGCAAATACGGCTTCTAGAGCATCAGCTAGTGTTGAGGCCCGGCGAAATCCACCACTTTTTAATTCGCCTTGTCCAAGGTATAAGTAATCCCCAAGCTCTAGTTCTACAGCGATGCTTGCGAGCATTTCGCCTTTAACCAAGTGCGCACGCAAGCGACTGAGTTGTCCTTCATTTTCGTCTGGAAAACGCTCAAATAGGGCGTGAGAAATAACCATACTTAAAATGGAGTCGCCTAAAAACTCAAATCGCTCGTTATTTTTGTTGCTGGCGCTGCGATGTGTTAGGGCTTGCTTTAAAAAAGCAAGCGTTTTAAATTCATAACCGATGCGTCTGCATAAACGGGGTAAGTTAGTTTGCATTAATGAATCACTCGACCCAATCGGCTCCAGCGAACCATCCAGGTTTTCGCATTCCAGCTCATCCAAATCAATGAGGCTTTGCCACGTAAATATTCATCGGCTACGAAGCCCCAAAAGCGGCTGTCTGCGCTGTCGTCGCGATTATCACCCATCATGAAATAGTGGCCTTCAGGGACTGTGACATCCACGTCAACAGCAGGCATATCAGGACGTATAAAAATATCGTGCTCAACGCCATTTAGATTTTCCCGGTATTTGGCAACGCTATTGCCAGAGCTTTCATCGGTAGTGTACTCGACAAACGTTTGCTTCATCTCCTGGCCGTTGATGGTCAGTATTTTATTGTGATAGCGGACCTTATCACCCGGCACGCCAATGACGCGCTTGATAAAGTCAAGGGAAGGATCGGGTGGCCAACGAAATACGGCAATTTCTCCGGTTTTTGGGTTAGCTACTGAGATCACCTTTTTTTCCCAAACGGGCAAGCGAAAGCCATAAGCAAATTTATTGACGGCAACAAAGTCACCAACAAGCAGGGTGGGTTCTAAAGAACCAGAGGGAATACGGAAGGGCTCAACTAAAAATCCGCGGAGTAATAAAACTATAAAAAATACAGGAAAAAAAGAACGTGAGTACTCAATCAGCAACATGGGTTTCTGATTAGGCTTGCGTTTTTTTGCCCAAAATAGAATGTCCAGTAGATAAATTACACCGCTTATCGCGGAAAGAACCAGCAACCAGAGAGCGAAATTCATATGCGTCATCACCTTATTTTTATTTTCTTTTGTCCGTCTGGAAAACAGCCATAAACGCTTCTTGAGGTATTTCAACATGCCCCACTTGTTTCATGCGTTTTTTGCCCGCTTTTTGCTTTTCTAACAACTTGCGCTTGCGCGACACGTCACCGCCATAACACTTTGCGATTACGTTTTTCCGCAAAGCCTTCACTGTTTGGCGAGCAATGATATGACCACCCAGTGCGGCTTGAATGGCCACATCAAACATTTGTCGGGGAATGAGCTCTCTCATTTTATCCGTCAGTATTTTGGCTCGACTTTGAGCTGCACTGCGATGCACAATTAACGCCAACGCATCAACACGCTCACTATTGATCAAAACATCCATTTTCACAAGATCGGCCTCTTCAAACCGCAAGAAATTATAATCCAGTGACGCGTAACCCCGACTGACTGATTTTAATCGATCAAAGAAGTCAGAGACCACTTCGTTCATGGGCAGGTCATACGTGACCGATACTTGACGACCACTGTAAGTCATATTGACTTGTGTTCCACGCCGCTCGACACAAAGGGTGATAATTGGCCCAAGGTAGTCTTGTGGTACTAGAATATTGGCACGCACAATGGGCTCAAACATTTGTTTAATTTGCGGTGTTGGAGGAAGGCGAGACGGGTTGTCAATCATCACCGTTTCACCTTTGGTGTTGATGATTTGATAAATGACCGTAGGTGCTGTTGAAATGAGTTCGAGATTATATTCTCGCTCAAGTCGTTCTTGAACAATCTCCATGTGTAACATACCAAGGAACCCACAGCGGAAGCCAAAGCCTAGTGCTTCTGAGGATTCTGGCTCATAAAATAGAGACGCATCGTTTAAACTCAGTTTCGCTAACGCTTCACGAAATGCTTCAAAATCTTCAGAGCTAATTGGAAAAAGGCCCGCATAAACCTGTGGTTTGACCCGCTGAAAACCAGGCAAGACCTCTTGTGCTGGATTTTTTTCTAGTGTAAGCGTATCACCAACTGGAGCACCCTGAATTTCTTTAATGCCCGCAACCACATAACCCACCTCACCGGCTTGGAGCTGGTCACAAGGGGTACGTTTAGGCGTGAATATGCCGACTTGACCGACTTCATAACTTCGACCTGTCGACATGATCTGCATTTTAACGCCTTTACGAATCGTTCCATTGACGATGCGAACCAGAGACACCACGCCTAAGTAGCTGTCAAACCAAGAGTCAATAATCAGTGCTTGCAAGGGTGCTTCGCTGTCACCTTGTGGGGGAGGAATCTTGACAACTAAAGCTTCTAAAACATCTTCAACACCTAATCCACTTTTGGCGCTGACGTGAATAGCATCGTGTGCATCAAGCCCAATGATGTCTTCAATTTCTGTGATCACACGTTCAGGTTCTGCTTGGGGCAGGTCTATTTTATTAAGAACGGGCAACACTTCTAGCTCTTGATCAATGGCTGTGTAGCAGACAGCAACAGTCTGAGCCTCAACACCCTGAGCCGCGTCAACAACCAATAACGCGCCTTCGCAAGCTGCTAAGGAGCGCGATACTTCATAACTAAAATCAACATGCCCTGGCGTATCGATAAAATTGAGTAAATAGGTTTTTCCATCACGCGCGGTGTAATTCAACGACACGCTCTGTGCCTTGATGGTGATACCTCGTTCGCGTTCAATATCCATGGAGTCAAGGACTTGAGCTCCCATTTCACGATCAGATAAACCACCGCATAATTGTATAAAACGATCAGCTAAGGTTGATTTACCATGATCAATGTGCGCAATAATAGAAAAGTTCCGAATTCGTGTCAGGTCGCTCAATTCAAATGCCCAAGTGTAAAATGCAGTAGTTTAACTTAAATATTGGGTTTTGGACAGATTTGGCCACTTTAAGGCACGGCTGTCGCATTAAAATTTGGTCAACCTGCCGTAGGTTGGGCCTTGGCCCAACAATCTAGCTATTAGATTTCGTTTTATTTGACGAAGAGTAAGAAATAAGATCAAATGCCACATTCAAATTTTGATGAGGTGGCACGATGCATG
>CANJSM010000009.1 GCA_947477015.1 Legionellaceae bacterium | reverse complement strand
GGCATGTCAAGATATTTTTACTCAACCAAAATACAAAATACCACATTCTTTCAAAACCGTGCCACCTGATGACACCCTCATCCGCCCTGTCGGGCACCTTCTCCCCAAGGGGAGAAGGGAAAATCAACCATTTAAATGGGACAGCCGTGCGGCAAGACCTATTTGGCCTTCCAGTTTTTCGCGCAATGGTTTTTGAATACCTAAAAAAATCTCGCCATCCACCAATGCATGCGATGTATGATTTGCTGCATAGGTTTTTCCAATATCAGGTGCCAAATAAAACGTTTGTGTATTTCCAGCATTTCCCCAGACTGGCCCAAGACTCAGTGTCGCAACACCTGAGGACTTAAGCATTTCAAGTGATTTAATAAATAAAGAGGTTGTTTGTCCGCTAGCCTCAGCGTGGCTGCTTGCCAATCCAGTTGAGGTGACTGCTATCAATGAAGCCATTAGCAATAAATGATTACGTCGTTTTTCTTGCATCATCGCTATATCCTTATAGACCTATTAATTGTCAATTGCATATCATATAGGGCAGTAGGGCAATAGGGCAAATTTTACTGGAATTTTTATAATGAACGTGCCAGTATTGAAAAGTTCATCGTAAAATTCAAAATCACCTCAAAAAAACATTCACTAGCATACGTTCCCGCATAATAAACCATAACAGATTTTAATCGACCTTTATGTTGAATCGCTCCTGATTTTTCTAAAATACTATGTAATAATTCTGTGTGTTTCATGATGCCCTTGTCTTATACGTTCTTGAGAAAAACCTATTTGATCATGAGGCATTATGAAACACAACTTATTTTTAAGACCTTTTTTATACAGGAATAGACTTCAATTTATTTGTTCAAAATTTGTGTTGATTCCTTAGGGCGTGGGGAGTTATGATCAATTCCCATCAGTTGAAGAAAATAGTGATAAAGCTGATAATGACAAGAGTGAAACAATGCAACTGTCTTAGGCGTGTTGACCCTTTATCTGCAAAAGCCCCACGTCCCGTGCCTTGTCCGCGGGAGAGATCTGGCATGATGGTCAGGTTTATTGCGCTTAAATAGATCGTTTTGGATCCCAGAACAAATCGCGGGACGTTGATCGGAATGGTCAACACGCTCTAAAATCGATTTATAAGGATTCACATGCAGCCCCACCTATTGATTTTTGGTTTTGGTTATACAGCCCATTTTTTGGCGAAAAAAGCACGCGAACTAAACATCCAAATCAGTGCTACAACAAGAGATCTGAATGCTTTGGGATTTAACTCAGACTTTGATTGTGAGCTGATTCATTTTTCAGAACAAGCGATTGAAGCAGCGTTAGCCACAGCCTCTCATATTTTAATTAGCACACCACCCACACCAGGTCTTGGTGATCCAGTGTTGGCGAACTTTGGCCCGTTGTTAAAAAAATACATGAACAACATTCAATGGATAGGATATTTGTCTTCTACAGGCGTTTATGGTGATCATCAAGGTGATTGGGTCGATGAATCGTCTAAGCCGATAGCTCTTGGGAGCCAGGGGCAGCTTAGGCTTTCTGCTGAAAACGCATGGGTTGCCTTTGCATCTGCCCATCAAGTACCCCTAACGATTTTTAGATTAGCAGGTATTTATGGGCCTCAACGAAATGTGTTAGAACGATTGATAGCTGGCAAAAAAGAGACTATTGTAAAGGAGGGACAATTTTTCTCGAGAATCCATGTCGATGACATTGTGTTGGTGATTTTTGCCGCAATGCAACATCCGCAACTTGGCGTGTCAATTTATAATGTTGCAGATGATGAGCCTACTGCCAGTCATGTGGTTGATGGTTATGCAGCAGCATTATTAAAGCGCCCTCCTTTAAACATGATAGCTTATGAAAAGGCCCAATTATCCCCTATGGCTCAGGAGTTTTATTCACATAATAAGCGGGTCTCGAATGCTAAACTGAAACAAGCGTTCAATATAGAATTAAGGTATCCAACGTATAAAGAAGGATTAGAGGATTTGTTAGCTAAATTGGAGTCATAACGAGGGTTATTTATGTCTATAAACGTCAAAGGTGCACTGCTTTGGATTTTAGTTTTTCAGATCATTGGTTATTGTTTCGGCCTTATCACGCAACATGATATTGTCACGTGGTATCCGACATTGCATAAATCGTCGCTTACGCCACCCGACCTTGTTTTTCCAATCGTTTGGTTTATTTTATATTGTATGATTGCGGTCTCAGGGTATGCCCTTTGGCAATGTCGTCATCAGCAAACAGCAACATTAGCCCTTGTATTTTACGTTTTACAACTGATCCTGAACTGGGCGTGGACGCCACTGTTCTTTTATTTTCATTGGATTGGCTTGAGCCTTGTTTGTATCACGGCGATTATCTGCTTCACACTGATAACGATGATTCTCACCCGTAAGACCTATCCGTTAACTTGCGCCCTACTCATGCCTTATTTTATTTGGCTGCTGTTTGCGGGCTATCTAAATGCAGTGATATGGATGTTGAATCCATCCTAAACAACAAGGAGCTTAAATGAATCATGTAAAACTGTTTTGCTTGGCGATGGCTGTCTTTTTCATCCTTGATATGACCTGGATTGGTTTTATTGCCAAAGGCATGTATTTTAAAGCCTATGGCAATTGGTTGCGCTTAGAGAACGGTAGCCTGTTACCGGTTTGGTGGGCGACCATTATTATTTATGCTTTATTTGCCTTCGCAACATTAACGTTTATTGTGCCTTTATCGCACGGTTCCTTGCTGTCCGCATTTGCTTATGGTGCAGCCTTAGGACTTGTGATTTATGGCGTTTATGATTTTACCTGCGTTGCCATTTTCAAAGACTGGCCGGTGATGATGGCATTTGTTGACTGGTTATGGGGAACTTTTTTGTGTGGGGCTTCTGCCACAATAACCGTGTATGTGTCTCGATTTATAGATTGACGAGGATTGATTCCGTGATATTTCTTATAGCCTTGGCGGTAATCTTTTTGCATATGAGCTTGATATGGTTATGGTATCGTCACACTAAAAATCCCTCGGTTGTCGATGTGGGCTGGGCCTCTGGGCTGACAATTATTGGGATGTTGTATCTGTATACCTCACCCATTTCAACGAAAAAAATAGTCTTCAGTTTGGTTCTATTGATCTGGGGACTACGGTTAGGCGGCTATCTCTGGTATACCCGAGTTCGGTTAAACTTGTTGGATAAACGCTACACACAGTTAAGTCAACAATGGAAAATATCCAAACCACTAGGGTTTTTATTGAATTTTCAATTTCAAGGCTTGTTGATAGGCATAGTGTCGCTTCCGTGGTATTTTATCGCGCAATTATCCCCTCAAGACCCTATCTCTACTAGCGATTATCTGTTGATAGTGATAGCGCTGTTCTCCATCGCCACTGAAAGCCTCGCTGATTTTCAGTTGCAGTCGTTTAGAGCCTCTCATGCAGGAGAGGTGTGTGATGTTGGTCTATGGTTTTACTCACGACATCCCAATTATTTTTTTGAATGGCTGACATGGTGTGCTTTTGCAGGTTTTGCATGTTGTGCACCATTGGGATGGCTTGCATGGGTTTCCCCGGTAGCTCTTTGGGTTATTATGACCCGAATTACGGCTCCACTGACAGAAAAGGGATCTATTCAGTCAAGAGGCAACCTCTATTTGAATTATCAAAAGAGTACGCCCATGTTTTTTCCAAACCTATTGAAGAAAAAGAGTCATTAAAAAAGGAAACATAGACTATGGCAAACTATTTAGTGATTGCAGCAAGCAGTGCTATTGGACAAGCAGTCGTGCAACAATTAATCTCTCAAGGCGATACGGTCTTTACTACGGCACGAGATAACAGCAAAATTAATCCTAATGCGCTATTGGATGCGACTAATTTTGATGCAGTTAATGAAGTATTTAAAGAGGCAGGCCAAATAGATGGTGTTGTGAATTGTGCCGGCTCATTATTATTAAAAGGCGCGCATGCTACCTCAAAAGAACAATATCAAGCGGTTATTGATTCCTCTTTAACCACGGCCTTTGCAACAGTGCGTGCCGCGGGAATGCACATGAAAGCCGGGGGTGCTGTAGTCCTTATTTCATCCGCCGCGGCACTGGTAGGGCTCGCGAATCATGAAGCCATTGCCGCTGCAAAAGCCGGCATTATTGGACTTGCCCAATCGGCAGCAGCCACTTATACACATTTAAATTTACGCTTTAATGTAGTCGCGCCAGGAATGACCGACACCCCACTGACGGCACAAATTACAGCGAATTCATTGGCGCTGAGTGCCTCAACAGCCATGCATCCCCTGGCGAGAATTGGTGCACCAGACGATATCGCTCGCGCCATTGTGTTTCTTTTAAATCCTGAAAACAATTGGATCACAGGGCAAGTATTGGCTGTGGATGGTGGATTGAGTCGGGTGCGATCTAAAATTAAAATTTAACGTCACCGCTTGCTCAGTCGAACAGCTAACGCCACGCATCCTTGGCCTGCATGCAGGCCGATGGCCAATGAAACAGACTCAATATATACGGGCGGTTTACCAAAGCGAGCTGTTGCTATTGTAGACAGCTTCATTGCTTTTTCTTCTGCACCCGCATGGACAATTGCATACTCTTGTAGCGTAAGCTGTTCTTTTTTCTCTAGCGTTTGAATTTGGTTGATGACTTTTTCAATGGCCGCCTCTAATGAAAAGGCCTGGCCACACACCACGCCTTTTCCTTCTTTATCAATCGAAACAATCGGTTTCATGTTGACAGCGTTTGCTATGCGCGCCTTGAGTTTGTGAATACGCCCGGAGCGAATCATGGAGTCAAATTGATCGACAATTACAAACATGTGGGTGGTTTCAATGGCCTCTTTAAGCTCAGGGATAATCTCGTCTATAGTTTTGCCTGAGCGAATTAGCTTGCCAGCATGCTGCAGAAGAAGTCCATGTGCCGCAGAACTTGTTTTTGAGTCAAGGACTGTGACATGAGCAAGGTGTTTTGCTGCCGTTTTGAAGTGTTCATAAATCCCACTCATGCCTTTTGATAGCGATATCACAATGACGTGATCATAATGATGCGCAAGGAGTTCTATTTTTTCTTTGATGAGCGCAGGTGTAGGATAAGATGTTTTTGGATAGGACTTCAAATCCTTTAGGCGATGATAAAAATCATTTGAATCAAGGCAGTGCCTATCCAATAATTGATGCTCATCCAGTTGGATATTAAGAGAAATTTGATGAATTTGGTAGTCATCGAGCAGGGATTGAGGAAGATCTGCACCTGAGTCAGTCAATAATGCTATTGAATCTCGCCGGTCATGATGTATTTGGAGTTGCCTGAGCATGTCATCAATTTTGGGATACTGCACAATGTAGTCATCCATCAACACAGTGAATAATTTCGCCGGCTCATTGGTGTGTACATGGAAGTGGCAAAGGCGCTCATTGCCAGAAATCAATCCACAGTCACCGTGTTCTTTCAGAAGGTTTGTTAGTTTAGGGGTATCAACAGAGCCGACTTTGATGACGGCTTCCGTACAGTAGCGATAGTGTGGCACCTCGGGTGAAGGGGTGGAGGAGTGCCCTGTATTCACGAGTAGGGTGTTTTTTTCGACATGATGTTCTTTGTCAGGATATTCGAGCGAGGATGTAAACCCGGTTATAAAATGATAAAAACCCAGCGCACCCGCGTCGACGACATTCATTTCTTTCAATATACCCAGAGTTAATGCCGTTTTCTGCACTTCTTCTTCAAGCAACGGCATCAGCTTTGGCAGGTCTACATCAAAATATTCAGAATGAACGTTTTCTTTTGTTAAGGACGCCCATGCTTCAATCAGTGTTAACAGCGTCCCATCAACAGGCTCAGGGATACCGGCACGAACTTTTTGGGCTGACTGGGTCAATAGGTGTGAAAATTCATTGAGGGTTAAATGCTCCTCGGTTGAGATGGCGCAAGCCAACGCATTAAAAAATTGTGAAAAAATAATGCCAGAGTTGCCGCGCGCGCCTAAAATGCTGGCATCAGCAATCGAATTCATGGTTGATTTTAAGGTGTCGTGAACCGAGGAGAATTTGATGATGGCATTCGCAGTCGATGCCATGTTATCACCGGTATCTGCGTCAGCAACCGGAAAGACGTTGATCTGATTCAATAGTTCTTTTTGATCAATCAGCGCTTGACACCCCACCAGAATGGCTCGATGAAGTTGATGTTTATTGAGAGTTGTAAAGGGCATTTTTCACCAGCTGTTTATGTATAAGAATATTATTGGGATGTTTTTACGATTCGGTTGATGAAAAAAAACGGGCCAGATCTATCATTTCTTTTAGCTTCACTTTAGCGTTTATCCAACTCAGGCGTACTTGAGCGGTTGTTTGCTCTCGCTGATTAACAAGAAACAGTGTGCTATCACCCTCATAAAATTTCGTTGTTTCCCCATGTTGTACTTTTTTCGCTAAATGCAGCTCTTTGTTCAGTAAAGCCACCTGGTGGCGATATATCTTTATCCCAATGAATAAATTGGTTAGTTCGTTTTTTAACTGTTCAAATAAAAATTTTCGTTCCGTGGTGATTTGTTGTAATTCATTCCGCGCGCTAACTAATTTACCTTTTGCTTCTCGTTGAAACAATGGGAACTTAAACGAAACGCCGACCATTGCCGCTTGAGGAATTAATAACGGATAGCCACCGGTGCCGTTTTGCTTGAAAGTATATGCTGTTGCATCTAAATTTGGAAGAAGTTCATTTTTAGCTAAATTTTGTTTTAGTTTAATTATATTCGAATAATTCTGCAGCTTTTTAAGTGCTGGGTGTTGTTTTAATTGTAATAAGTCTTGAGTTGGATGCGCTGATTGCTCTAAAACATAGGGCGGTAGCGCGCCACTTAAGGGGATTTTGGGGTTGCCCTTTTGATCACGGTAATACAATGATAAATTGATGGCCGCTTGTTTAAACACCATTTCTCCCTGGTTGACTAACTGTTCACGTTGGACCATTTGTTGCAAATTTTCTGAGATTGCAAGCTTAGGTAAATCGCCTTGATTTGCCTGTTTTACAATCGCTTTTTGACGCTCTTTGGCTAGGGCAAGTAATTGCTGGAATGTTTTGACTTGCAGGCCTGCTTGAACCCATTGCCAATAGACTTTAATGGCTTCCTGATACACTTTAATTTTAACAACGGCAGCATCCTTTTCCTTCATGCGAAGGGTTTCTCGAGAGGTCAATAAACCGGTGCGCTCCTTATCAATAATTCTATCCTTAAGCAGTGGTAAGGATAGTCCTGCTTTATATTCACCGCCGGAGTTAGTTAAATAGTTTTGATAGTAAATTGGCCAATTACCTTCACCGTTCCTATATCCACCAAACAATTTAAGGCCATTATAAAGAGTAGGGATATTAAATTCGGTATTACCATAATTATTAATATAGCCGCCAACAGGCTGTGAGGCAGTGTTCAATGTCAATGACGGATCAAATTTCCCTAATGCAGTAATGTATTCACCTTGCGTTTTATTAATTTCAAGGCGGGATATTTTGATTTGTGGATAACAACGACTAACGCTTTGAAGAACATCCTCCAGTTTTAAATAATGTCCTTCTGCTGAGAAAGAGCTTAGGGAGGTCAGTATTAAACTTAATCCGAAAAATCGCTTTCTGCTGTTGCCTGAAACAAAAGAAAGCAACATCATGATTCACTCTTCTCCGCACTGCTCTCAGGAGGAAAGCCATTAAATTGACGCCAGAGCTCATACCATAAAGGAACTTGCCCTAACTGGACCCAACCTTGAACTCGAACGCCTTGTCTTAAAAATCGGGTTTGAGGCCACTTTTCATCAGGTACAATCACCGCTCTAAATAACCCTAAACCATTATCCGTAGGATCAATAAAAGACACCACGCCACCAAACGTTCCTACAGCAATTTCTGGCCAGCCACGAAATTGTATGGCAGGCCACCCTTCAAATTGAAGTCGTGCTTTTTGATGAAGGCGCACAAAAGGAATATCATTGCCATCTATCCATAATTCTACCGCACGCGATGGTGTTTCAGGCATGATTTGTGCGAGCACCGCGCCTGCTGCGACCACGACACTTTGTTGACCTGTTAGCCGTTTAAATATCATGCCTGCAGCTTGAGCCTTGACCTGTTGGGTTTTCTGCCTTGCGATACGAACATCAATGTTGAGCTTATCGATGTTTGCTTGGGCGAGTTCGTTTTGATATTTTGCATTTTCAATTTGTGCTAATTCATATTGTCGCTTGGAGTTAATGCCTTCATTGTATAATCGTTGTTGCCGATTCACGTTAGATTTCCCTGCCGCTAAGGCTTGAGTAGCGGATGCTATCTTTAATAAGATGGCTTTTTTCTCCAGCGCCAATCGGGACAGAAGCTCTGGGTCATTGTCGTTAATATCAACGATAGGATCGCCGCGTTTAACGTGCATCCCTTCATCCACATACCACTTCTTAATGCGCCCCCCAATAGGGGCGTTTACGACATGAAGTCTATCTGTTGGGGAAAAGGCAATTACTTTGCCCTTTCCGAGCGCAAACTGCTGCCAAGGAGTAATGCTTAAAATAATTAGGGTGGTAACAAATAATAGCGCAATGACTTTCGCCGCTTTTTTAGGCTTAGGTAGTTTGCCAATCATTTTATGTGATCGCAAATTCATCACGACAGCTCCCAGCGGTTGGTTATATATTTGCACTCATTATGCTTGCTGACTATCAGTAAGATAGTATTGTCTAGTGTCAACAGATGAGCCATTAACTCATCAATGTGGTTGCCCAACACATCAAAAGCCCTGTCAATAATGAGCAGCTGGGGCTTAACAAGCAATGCGCGCACCACCATAAATTGAATTAATTCACGTTCGGTAAAAATAGTTTGCCATTCATAAACAATAGTTTTTAAGCCTTCAGGTTGATGCATTATTTTGTCGAGAAGACCGACGGCTCTTAGTTGCTCTGTGATGACTTTACTGGATAATTGACGTTGATTAAGGACTAGATTGTCATAAATAGTCCCTGCAAACCACTGCGGTCGTCCAATCAGCAGACTATGGTGACGCAGTGCCACTCGATTGTCATGAGAGCAATAGGCATTGTTGACAAATACCTCTAGACTATCTTTGGGGCTAAAACCAAAAAGAGCTTCAGTAAATGTTTGACACAGCTCAGGGATATGCGAATAGATGAATAAAGGCTTCTGGTGAGACGCGATGGCTTCAGCGTTACCGTGAAATTTAAATTTAATCGTGGATATAGGTGTAAACAGGTCGTCCAACTCATCGATAGCCTTGTCTCTTGGCAGCATCAATGCGTTTTCAAGCTTGTGCTGAGAGGCCTTAAGATCATAATAATTTTCTAATAATATGCCAACGCGTTTCAACGCATAAATGACAGCACCAAGCACAATCTCGGCTGCAACTAGTTGCCCCAAGCTTAATTGATTATTAATGACAAGATAGCCACCAATACCCAGCAAAAGACTACTGGCAATAGCAGATAAGCTATAAAAACCAATTTGATGTTTGAGTAGCTGCTTAAAATGCCTATTTCTCGCCTTTAAGAATGACACCAGTTTTCTATCGGCTTGCTGTATGGCATAACGGTGGTAGAAATTAAAGCGAAACAAAAATCGGTTGATCAAAATTTCCTCTAACCAGGCACCAACTTGATGCTTTTGAAAACATTCTTCTTCAGCGGTTTCTAAGCCTTTGCGGTACGGTATGAAAATAATCAGCAAAATACCTGCAATAATGAAACCATCAAATATAAAAAACAAAGGATGATAAAGTAGCAGCAGTAGCAGACCGAAAAACAACTGTAAGCCAAGATTGATGCCATATAATAATAGGCTGGCTAGAGATTTTTTAATGGTAACGACTTCAAAAAAGCGGTTTACCAGCTCCGGCCCATGATGAGTAGAAAAATTTTCAAGAGAGAGGTTCGTAAATTGCTCAGTGAGATCAAGAGTAATTTTAACCATCAGTTTTTGTTGAACAACCTCAATAATGACTATTTGCCACACATACAATGCCCCCAGTGCAATCATGGTAATAAACACAATGATGCTGAGTGTTATCACTGGCTGGAGTAATTTACCAAAAGCAATGAGGTTAATTAATGTCTGTGCGGCAATAGGAATACTTAGAGATAATAGACTCACTAGTAAACCAATCATCACAATAGATAAAATCGTTGTGCGATCTAGTGTTGATGCAATTGCATTGATTTCTTTTTTAATCATTCCCTGTCTTCTTTAACTGATTATAGAGGTTATTCGTTGACCCGCTTTTATGATTTTCTCTCGAATGGCATGCCATTTTTTTTGATTAGGTGGCAACTCGATGACAATAGATTTGGCCTGAGATTGATCAGCAAATCTGAGTATATCATACAATTCATAGGCGACAATTCGTTCATCATTGGGTAACTGATGATGAAGATTTTTAGGGTTAGGAATGTGATCGGAGAGACTAATAGTATACATTTCTCCCTCTATTAAACGTGTGGCTTTGTCGAATTGTAGCCAATCATCGATATAGTACAGCGTTTTTCGTGGTTTATAATGGCTATCTAATTGCCCAGAGACTCTGGGTGTTGTGGTGTTGGCAGAAGATTGTTTTCCAAATTGACGGTCTATAGTGTTTAAATCAATCATCCCGGGACGCAAAACAGAATATCCAGTGTGATGCGTTGCTTGAATAATCGATGATTCTATACCCACATCACAACGCCCTCCATCTAAAATAAAAAAGTCTTCATCAGGAAAGCTCATGGCAACATGTAATGCCGTTGTCGGGCTTATTTGACCGAATGGATTGGCTGATGGAGCCACCAATGGGCGATTTAATGCTCTCAAGAGCTGTTGTGTTAAATCATGCTTAGGCGCACGAATGGCGATACTATTTTGTCCTCCATTGACTAATGAATGCACGGCGTTTTTTTTGCTATTTAAGACCAAGGTCAATGGTCCGGGCCAAAAGGCGCTTATCATTTGTTGCGCATATTCAGGGATATCACTGACCCATTGACTGAGATCCCAGTCATGACAAACGTGCATAATCAGCGGATGATTGAGAGGGCGCTGTTTGATGGAAAATATTTTTTTAACCGCCGCTTCATTGGTTGCATCAGCGGCTAGTCCATAGACCGTCTCTGTGGGTATAGCAACGACTTCGCCTTGTTTTAGCTGTTCTAAAGCAAGATTAACATTCGTGGTAATAGTTGTCATAAAGCCTCATTTGAATTAGGGATTACAATAGTCACAGTGGGAGGGGTCGGCCACGATTAATCTATCTTTTCGGGGGTGTTGCTCTTGATAATCGCATTGAATGCATCCCCACTCTTCATGTTGGTACATCGCGCTCTCATGGCCACATAAGCTACAAGGTAGGTGGCCACTCACAGATTTAAATCCAAAGCCTAGAACCCCACAGCTGGAACAAGGTGTGTTGATGCGAGTGGCTAGTTTTTTCGCAAGCTCGCCTATCGTTTGCATGCGTGTCGGGTTCATCATTGCCCGCATATCCGTTGCTATAAATAATTCACTGTATTGATTAAAGCCCTCGGATAACAAGGCTTGAAGTTGGTGATGATCTCGAATGCCTTTGGCAATGACATGCTGTCGATCAGCTGATTGTAGCGTGAGAGCATGACTCGGAAAACAGGCTGTGCGAGGGATCTCGCCGGTGAATGTTCCAAATAAATCGGTATCGATATCGTCCACATGCAATTGACACCCTAACTTTTGTCGCAAAACGGGCTCAATGGCTTGCTCTTTACTGTGCTTTGATGCAAGCAAAACAACTTTATCGATATAATTCATTTAAACACTCCTCTCCAAGTCCTACTCGCGCGCGAGCTGGGCTCGTGCTAAGAAAAATAGTCGACTCTCGCAACGGATACATCCGAAACAAACATGACCCCAGAGCTTTTTTCCAATAACGATTTCATGCCGATGGCAATACTTGCGATAGCCTCTTCTGGAGCAACCGCAATGAACATCACCAAGACCGCTTTGTCATTAAACAAAAGCTTTCCTTCATGGAAGCCGTGATGGCCTTTGCCCGATACATTTCTAATCAAGGTAAAGCCCGAAACATTGGCTTCATTCAGCATATTGGATATCAGTGATTCATGTTCTCCGGAAACAATCACTTCTATTTTTTTCATTGGATGCAAGCTGACGTTGCTATCGTGTTGTTGAGTCTTAGTTGATGCCATTTTTTTCTCCTATGTTTGTCATTAAACACCATTCCCCTGTTGTTTGAAGTTGATAGGCTTTGTGTTCTGTTGGCTCTATCACAATCAAATGAACCCATGCGTTAAAAAATAAGGTTTTTAATATTTCTTGACGATCAATGATGGTACTGACCTGTTCTCTGGGGGCGTAAATTACCGTCAGCAATCGTTGCGGTTGATGAAAGTTGACATCATCGGTGGCTTTCACGGATTGAAGCGATAGTCCATGCATCAAATCACTGCCATTGCCCTGCATGACGCCAATTTTACCGGTTATATTGTGCGTGATTTTGCTGCCGCTACCATACGTGACATTATTCAGTGTAGAAAACAAATATTGCGTGTTGATCCATTCCGCGACAACCATGGGTGCAGTTAATATGGTTTCAAGAGACGTTAATTGTTCATCCTTAGTCCAGTCATACGAATGAAGGAAACAGCGCCCCTCTAAGTCCAGTGCTTGGCTGAGTGTTCGAGGTCCAATAATAAAGGCCGCATTTCGTGCCAAACCCCACTCAGGCCTGACTTCTGACCAGTCTTGACTGCGTCTATCCGTTTCTTCGACGGGGCAAGTTTTGCCACTGACATCAAAATGGGCTACACGAGAAGCGGCATTTCGGGCTTTGGCCTTGATTAGATTTTTTCGCAGCTTACGCAAGATTTTTTCATGAACTAATGGCTGCACATTGTCTTCAAATACGACCATTTCATCGGTTGTGGTATTGTGTTCGGCGGCTAAAAACAGGGTGTCGTGCGGGATATGGATGTCACGACGTGCTAACGAGTCTCGAATGGATTTCTTGTTTAAGATAGCAGCCAACGTCTTGGCATTGCCTCCACCGTGGTTGCCTCCGCACGCACCACAATCTAAACCCGAGGCATAAGGATTATTTTGTGTGCTACTACCATGGCCACAAAAAATAACGAACTGGCCAAAATGCTCTGTCAATCCCATGATACGTAACACCGCTTCAGCATAGAGCGCCTGATCTGCAGGTGAAATGCCGTTGCTGCTATCTGTAGAGGTCATGTCAACAAGGGGCGTGGTGCTCACGGTTGGCATTATTCGTTCAATCCATTTGTTGATAGTGGAGATAGTCAAGATGGGTTTAATCGACTTAGATAGCATCAATAGCCCACACCAAGCCCCCAGTGTTTCAACCAGCGCAAACGGTGTTGCAAAATTATATTTTAATTGCTGATACATCTGTTTCAGCCCGTTAAGCAGGTTCTTACCCTGTTCATGGTGTTCCACAGCACAGCTATGCTCTTCATTAGGGCAATCATGAATGTCATATCGTGGTTTTAACAATACGGGACAAGAATCAGTGACTGTCCCGGAATTATAATCATGCAGACGAATAGGCAGCCCAAAGAATCCTGCAAAACCCAACGTTTCATAAGAGCCTAGTGATTCAAGATGACGACGAAATGGCTCTGAACGCACATCAATACAAAACACCAGCTGAACCTCTGGAGATGTTTTGTTGAGAGGATTTATTTTTTTTGCTTCGCCTAACAGGGCAGGAATTAAATGGGATTTATAGTTTTCCTCGAGTGTTTTTATAGTATTTGTCAGCGATTGATAAGGTGTCTTGTTGCTGTCAGTACGTTTAGCATAATGTATTTCCGGATGAAGCAAAACAGTAATAATCAGTCGAACCGCCATGAAGTCCACCAGCATCGTTGATGATTGATGTGACGGCTTTGGCGTGTTTTTCCATTCCGTTTGCCACTTAACATAACCAGACCAACCCGGTAGTTGTGCCAATGATTGTTTTAAAAAGGATACCTGCTCTTCATCAGACACTTGCAGTGATTTCAGACACGCAATGATGGTGTCTTCTGCGTTTTCAGGCAATTGCTGTAACCATTGCTGATTTTTTTTTGATCCTTGATGCAGCATCTTGTCGTGTTGGGATAGGTCCTTGAAGGTCGAATAAAAACCTCTAGCATCTACTGGCATGTCGATAACACGCTGCCCCTCATCAAAATAGGTCGAGCACCATTTAATGGTTTCTCGATTGATATCTTGATAATCAAGGGGGCATCTTTCAAATAAGGCGTGAGCTTCTTCCAATGCGATATCAAAAGGTTGCGACTCAAACCCCTGAAGAGAGTTGCATGCAATGAATGTTTTTAACGGCCATACCGGCGCTATTGATTTAGCAGCAAGGTGGACCTTGGTTTGAATTTCTAGAGCACGGGATAGGTGCTTGCTACCTGTCATGGTTGTTTTTGAAGAACTCATTGTGAATGCTCCTAGTATTGATAAGACTTACGGATTGAGGTGATTGTTTTTGGATGCGGTTGGCTACCATTTAGAAGCGCCATGTAGCCGCGTTTCCAAAAGCGTGTTTTCTGAATAGGGCCTAAACACTCTAAGTTTAAGGCTAGCCAGATCATCATGAAGAGTGTGAATGCAGTCAGGTGCAGCGCATTCAGAGTGTGATGCGTACTAAGGACAGAGGGAATCGCTGCTTCAATCAGGTGAATCGTGCATCCATATATAGCGCCTGAAAGGCTGGCTGCAATGATTGCCAACAGATTCTTTGCGAGAGTGAGCTTGTTTTTTAGCACGGCATGAGCCACTTGGGTTGAGGCAATAAAGGCAAAGCCTACCAAGAACGCAGTCGTATTCATTGAAAAAAACGATTTGTCAGTAAAATAAGCAAAGCTGTATGCTCCTAATAGCCCGTACGCACAGGAGATAATAAAGGCTGGCAGTGTGCTTCTACGGGTAGAGCTATCTGCTTTTTGGCTCGTGACCGCAGAACCTGCACTTAAAAACAGGAAGGCTTTAAATAAACCATGGTAAATAAGGTGGGCAATGGCTGCAGGGAATAGACCGAGCCCACATTGAACCATCATAAATCCCATTTGCCCCATCGTGGAACAAGCTAGCATGCGCTTAACATCGCTTTGCACGAGTTTCCAAAGTGTCCCGAGCACTGCAGACATCACGCCAACTACAAAAATGAGATTCAGCAGTAACGTGTGCTTAGAGAGCATGGGCGCAAAGCGAACTAGAAGAAAGCCTCCACCGTTGACTAAACCCGCGTGCATAAGGGCAGAAACAGGCGTTGGTGAATTCAATGAACTGGTGAGCCATCGATGGAAAGGCCAAAGAGCAGATTGTGTCATCGCGCTGATAATGCACAGAATTAGTGCCGTTAACATCAGGGGTGAATGAGTAGCTTGTTGTGTGATATTTGATATTGAAAGACTCCCTGTTTCAAGATACATCAAAATAATCGCTATCAAGAGTAGTGCTGCGCCCCCAAAAAGGGTTCTGAACGCAATTTTTCCTGAGTAGGCTGCCGCAGCCCATTGTTGTTTATGAATCATCAAGGAAATCAATAGACAGTTACTCAAACACCATGCTGAAAAAAACAATATCGCTTGATCTGCCAAGGCCATGATAGCGGCACTGCAGGTAATTAATGCTAATTTGTAATAATAGACGGAATAATTACGGTCGCCTGCCATGTAGCGTATGGAGAATTGATGGACCACTGTACTGACAAAAAAAATCAGAGAGGTCATCAAGAAGCTCAAGCCATCGGCTTTAAGCCCCATAAAATAAAACGGTGTATTCTCTGCATAACAATAGCTCAGTAATAAGAGACTCAGCGATAATCCTGTGCCAATGGTTACGGTTGCAAAAGTTGCACCTGCTTTGCGATGTTTGTGCGATAACAGGTTAATGATTAAGCCCACGATAGGGATTGCTATTAGCAACAGTGATAAGTACATCATCATGCTATAGGTCATTGAGGAACTCCTTATAAGAATCTCTGTTAATGTTGTGACAATATAGTAGGCATGCTAATATAAGTAAACTTAAAAATTCTAATGATTCTTATAAGGAATTCTAATGTCACTGGATACGGTCACCTTACAATGCTTCCTCGCCGTTGCGGATACTGGCAGCTTTACCAAAGCAGCCGATCGCGTAGGGCGAACACAATCAGCCATTAGTCAGCAAATCGCTAAACTTGAAAATTTGGTGGGCAAACCTTTATTTAATCGAGGTAAAGAATTTTCGCTGACCACTGAGGGGGAGATTTTTCTGGGCTATGCCAAGCAAATGTATTTACTTCATCGTGAATCATTAGATCGATTCAAAGAGCCTGATCTGCAAGGAGAAATTCGTTTCGGGTTACCAGAAGATTTTGCTACCGTGATGTTGTCGGATGTGTTGGTCGATTTTTCAAGACTTCACCCGCGTATTGTATTAAATGTTGAGTGTGATTTAACCATCAATGTTCTCGATGGCTTTAAAGCCGGCAAATTTGATTTAATCTTAATAAAGATGATGCCACCTAAAACATTCTTAGCCCAAACAACACTTTGGAAAGAACCTGTAAAATGGATAGGCAAGCCAGAACTACTGCCCGTCATCAATAAAAATACCGTGGTCCCTTTGGTCCTGTCCCCAAGACCTTGTGTATATAGAGAGAGCGCGATTCAGGCTTTAGAAAAAGCCGGTATAAAATGGCGTCTTGCCTACACGAGCCCCAGTTATGCAGGTAAAATGGCTGCTGTTAAAGCAGGGTTAGGCATTACAATTATTCAAGAAACAATGATTCCAGATTATTTAAAACAACTGGAAAACAAAACCCTTCCTCCATTAGCCGACATTCCGATAGCCTTATTAAAAAACCAAAATAGCAACAAAGCCATCGAATCGCTTGAGTATTTCTTATTGAAGAAGCTTAGGTAGTGCCTCTATCAAGCTACTTAAATGACGTAAGGTTTCTTCAAACGGGCGAATGGTGATTTCGTTTTCAACGTAGGTCCGGCTCCCGCCATATAGCATGTGGCATGTTGCCTCAGGGTAGTCTTTTTTAAACGCAAGCAGGCCCTTTAAATCTTGTTTGGAAATGGTTTGCTTACGCTTTATTTCAAAGGCGTGAAATCCATTTTTCCCATACAGTATGAAATCAACTTCTATTTGTGAGGTCGTTCGCCAATAAGACACGCTGTAATCTAATGCTAAATAGTCATTGATCGCTTTAAATTCTTGTAAAAATAATGTTTCTAAGGCGGCACCATCCATTTCCTCTCTTGAGTCCAATGGGCCTGTTGGGCGAATTGAACGATAAACTCCTGTATCAAAATAATAAAACTTAGGGGATGACACCACCGCTCGTTTTGCTCGCTTTGTGAATGGGTACACGCGACAAGCAATTAATAAATCCTCGAGTATGTCAAAAAAATTAGCAATAGTATGTCGATTATTGCCTACTTCACGTGCAATTTCAGTGAAATTAATTTGCTCTCCCTGCGAGAAACTGGCCGTTTCTAAAAAACGTGTAAACAATGCTATGTTTCGAGTGATTCCTTCCTGTAATACCTCTTCTCGTAAGTAAGTTGATACATAGCTGGCCAAGTAATGGCTCGGGTTTTCATGTGAGTAAACGCTCGGCAACATGCCGTATGTTAGCGCCGTGCTTAAATTAAAGTCATGTCCTAATTCAAGGGTAGTGAGTGGATGCATATGATATGTCATGGCCCGACCCGCTAATAAGTTAACGCCTTTTTGACGCAACTGCCTTGCACTTGAACCTGTTAATATGAATCTTAATTGTCGATGCTCAATAAGTCGATGCACTTCATCGAGTAACTTTGGGGCTTTTTGGATTTCGTCAATAATAATCCAATCTTTAAAATCAGGGGGTACGTCATCGCCAATACGTGTTGGAAAAGCGAGTAAACGAGTGTAGGTGTGATCATCTAGCAAATCATAATAGATTGCGTTTTTAAAGTGACTTCGCAACCACGATGTTTTACCTGTGCCTCGAGGACCAAATAAAAAAAAACTGTGCTTGGATTCAAGGTTAATGTTAAGCAATCTGTTATACATGATCTCTTTTTTTGCTATAAATAGAGAACTAGGCTAACAAAATATTGTAATCAGTACAAGTTTAATGCGACGGCCGCTTACAAACGCTTCTAAAATTTCATTTATCCCGCCCTAGACCGTTAGGATAGCTTGGATTCATATTTTAGATGATGTATCTATTCTATGGTATTCTGAACGCTCAGGATATTCACTGAACACAATCTGTTGAGGAGCACTTTCTATGAGTAAGCCACGCCTTATCATTGGCATTAGCGGTTCGTCCGGAATCACTTATGGGATTCGCCTGCTAGAAGTTCTGCGCTCGTTAAGTGTTGAGACTCATCTTGTGGTGAGTAAAGCCGGTCAAATGACCCGTGCGTATGAAACTAATTTAAGCGCAGCGGATCTTAAATCATTGGCTTCGGTGTATCACCCCTGTAACGATATTGCAGCGTCTATTGCCAGTGGGTCGTTTAAAACCATGGGCATGATCATCGCTCCTTGCTCTATGAAAAGCTTGGGGGAGATTGCCAGTGGTGTGACGAGTAATCTGCTCACGCGTGCCGCTGATGTGGTTCTTAAAGAGCGTCGACGGCTCGTACTTATGCCTCGTGAAACCCCATTGCATTTAGGGCATTTGCAAAACATGTTGCACGTGACTCAAATGGGCGGAATTATATGCCCACCTGTGCCAGCTTTTTATAATAAACCTCAAACCATTGAGGATATCGTTGACGATACCGTTGGGCGAGTGCTCGATTTATTTGATTTGGAGAGTGGTCTGGTTCGGCGTTGGGGAGACGAATAACACGTTGACCCACATGATTTGTTGGCAAAAAGACCTTTATGGTGTAAAATAAAGCATAATGCTCTCGATTTTGTTTCACGGGAGGTCATGTTCACTACGGGGTTTTGTCATGGCGAATCGCTTTTTTCATAGCACCTGTTACAGCACCCATGAAGCGTCTATTGCTAACGCCATGAACGCAGACACCACTATTACGCAACCCCTTGGGGTTCGCGCCTACGTTGAAAAAGACCGTGGCATTGCTTTTAATCCTGATTTTAATGTAGCTGATATTTTTAAAGTTCGTCACGATCTGGCACGCTCCGTTACTTTTTACGGCGATAGATTGGATAAGTTGGATCCCGTGAGCTTTAATTATTTGAACCCACATCAACGGATCGCGTGTGAAGAAGAGTTGTTGTACACGTTTTACGTGGTATCTGCAGAGTATCAATTGCATCTGTTTGAGGGCAGTCATCAGCGTGTAAAAAAACGCCTGAAGCAATTGCAACGTTGTACTAATTTGTTGAATGCATTAAGAAGTACGCCTGCATTAGGGGACTCTAGATCACCAGAACAAGCACTGCATGACGTGCTGGATGATTCCGTGGACAAACCAGCAGCTTATATTGGCTTAACCCTGATTGCTCCAGACATTGCCGAAACCATGCTAGGCATGACGGCACCGGAATACTTCAAATCAGCCCAAAAAGCCATGTCGGATGCCAATTTTTATCGACTGAATTGGGTATGGGGTGGCGGACTGGATCGCGTATTGTTGGATTTGATCCCCTCAAGTGTGGGCCGTTCGCGCCAAGCACAAAAAGTATTCTCTGATATTGCTCCAGTGACGGGTTACATGAGCTGGGTCTTGTATTATAGCCGTTTAGGCATAGAGTTGTATTTGCTAACCAGCTATACCTTTAAAAATACTTGGTTGGATCCTTTTGCAAGCGAGGAAAATAAAGCGATTGCCATTGGTATTGGTGAGCGATTTAAAACACAATGGGAGTTACGTAAATTTAGTATCCTCAATGATGTGTTTTGGGCGACAGCCAATATGGCTTGTTTTTTCTGGTTGATAGGCAATGGCACGCTGGGATACATGGGCAATGCCTTAACCGGTATTTTGCTGATATTTGATTTGAGCCTAGTGGCTTGGGGATATCAAGAGAAAAAAACAGAGCACATGAAAGCCTTGTCTCAATTGGATGCTGACATCATTAAATTATCAAAATCCATCAGCGCAGAGCGTGACGAAACTAAAATACAAGTATTGCAAGAACACTGTGATGCGTTAATTGAAGCTCGAGATCAATGCCAATTCGATTGGGAGCATGCTGAAAAACAATGGATGCATGATGCGTATTATGCCCTCGGATTGTTTGCCACGTTTAGTCTCTTGTGTTGCTTTTTCTTCCCGCCAGCGGGAATCTTGCCTGCAACGGTAGTCATTCTTGGTGTTGTTGGCGCAGGATTGTCGTTTCTCATTACGATTGGTGCGCATGCATGGGCAATCAGTACAGAGATTGAAAAAATACAAGCATCAAATGTAAAACAAGAGAGAAAAATCGATGAGTTGAAGGCAAAAATCGAGCGGTTGAGGTTTGATGAACGTCCCGAATCAGCCTTGGAAATAAAAAGACTAGAGCTTGATATTAAACATCGCACCGATGAATTAGCTCATCAGACCGCTATGATCGATTTTCGTAAAAAGGAGATCATACAACAAACCCTGAGCGAAGCCTTGGTGCCAGCCGTGGCGTTTACGATTCTTTTTTTCATGCCATTAGGCAGTGGGCTTATGGTCTTGATTCCCACTATCGCTGTGTTATTGATGTCAGGGAAATTGCTTGAGCAATTTGAACCCAAGGCACCCTCTGCACCCGATGATACACTTCCAGCGCCAGGTTTAAGTTGCGGTTAATTTGGACGAAAGGTCTGAATACTCAACGGCTTTCGCATTAAAATTTGATCAACCTGTTGTAGGTTGGGCCTTGGCCCAACAATAAGGTATTGAAAATACAGATTATTGGATCTAACCTGTGCTTCAAGATAGACGAAGTGATTTATTAATCCGAAAAATAAATGAGCTACGCCAATTGTTTAAGCGGGTTATTGAACGTTATTGTTGGGCCAAGGCCCAACCTACAGCTTTACGATGATATTATTTTATTTTGATCGTTGGACAATCTAACTTGGTTCATCGTTAAAAAAAGTATATAATTGCTCTTTTTATTGCCTGTTTAAGTGTCCATTATGAATCTTGAAAAACATTATGATGTTATTGTTGTTGGTGGTGGCCATGCGGGGACTGAAGCTGCTCTTGCTGCAGCCCGAATGGGTTCACAAACTCTGCTGTTGACCCATAACATGGATTTATTAGGTCAAATGTCGTGTAATCCTGCTATTGGCGGGATTGGTAAAGGCCATTTGGTGCGTGAAATTGATGCCCTTGATGGTGCTATGGCGCATGCCGCTGACATGGCCGGCATTCAATTTCGCATTTTAAATGCCTCTAAAGGCCCCGCTGTGCGGGCTACTCGTGCGCAAGCCGATCGGGTGTTGTACCGTCGAGCCATTCGTGAACAACTGCAAACACAGGCCAATTTAACCCTGTTTCAACAAGCTGTGGATGACGTATTGGTCGAGGGTGACCGGGTAGTCGGTGTGTTGACACAAATGGGTTTAATCTTTCGCGCCAATACGATTGTGTTAACCGTCGGTACTTTTTTAGGTGGAAAAATTCACGTCGGCATGAATCAATATGCAGGTGGGCGTGCAGGAGATCCTCCAGCCATTGCATTGGCTGCTCGTTTGCGAGAGCTTAACCTACCCGTTGGTCGTTTGAAAACAGGCACACCGCCCCGCATTGATGGTCGATCACTGGATTACAGTCAAATGAGTGTGCAACCAGGTGACACGCCCGTGCCGGTGTTTTCATATCTAGGCAATACCGGACAACATCCGCAACAGGTGCCGTGTTTTATCACGCACACCACGGAACAAACGCATGCGATCATTCGTCAAAACTTGCATCAATCGCCCATGTATGCCGGAGTCATTGAAGGAGTAGGACCACGATATTGTCCTTCCATTGAAGACAAGGTCGTGCGGTTTGCAGATAAATTGTCTCATCAGATTTTTGTAGAACCGGAAGGTTTAACCACGAATGAAATGTACCCTAATGGTATTTCCACCAGCTTGCCGTTCGAAGTTCAAGTGCAATTTGTACGAACGCTTAAAGGCTTTGAAAACGCCCATATTACAAGACCAGGTTACGCCATTGAGTATGATTATTTTGATCCACGCAGTTTAACGCCCTATTTGCAAACCAAAGCCTTTGCAAATCTGTTTTTTGCCGGCCAAATTAATGGCACAACAGGCTATGAAGAAGCCGCTGCCCAAGGCTTGATTGCCGGGATGAACGCCTCGTTATTCAGTAAAGAACAGCCCTTGTGGAGTCCGCGACGTGATGAAGCCTACATGGGGGTGTTGATTGATGACTTGATAACCTGTGGCGCGCAAGAGCCTTACCGAATGTTTACGTCTCGTGCAGAATATCGATTGTTATTACGTGAAGACAATGCGGATCTTCGTTTGACGGAAAAGGGCCGTGAGTTGGGTATTGTTGGTGATGCGCGTTGGCAAGCGTTTTGTGAAAAACGTGAGGCACTTGAACAAACCAATGCACTACTCAATAGTACTTGGGTGCGTGTCGGTCACAATGAGGACTTAAAGTCTGTCCTCGAAACACCATTGCAACATGATTGCCGGGCAACAGATTTGTTAAAACGCCCTGAAATCACCTACAAGCATTTGCAAGCCGTCGATGACTTGGCCCTGCCAGTATTGTCCGATGCCGTGGCTGAACAGTTGGAAATTACCAGTAAATACGCCGGTTATATTGATCGCCAGCGGTCGGATATTGCGCGTTTATTAAAGCATGAAAATACGCCCCTGCCAGATACGCTCAATTATTCACAAGTGTCCGGTTTATCGAACGAGGTCGTGCAAAAACTCACACAAATTAGACCCGTATCTCTTGCACAAGCTGGCCGTATATCGGGAATCACACCGGCGGCGCTGTCTTTGTTGCTGGTTCATTTGAAAAAACAACGGTTATTGGCATGAACGATATGAAGCAAATTGAGCGCTCACTACAGCAAGGCATCGACAGTCTTGGCCTTGAGTTGTCTTGCGATGGTTTATTGCACTATTTATCGCTGTTGTATAAATGGAATCAAGCTTATAATTTAACAGCTGTGCGTGATATGGAGAGCATGGTCACTCGGCATGTATTGGATAGCTTAGCGATATTGCCTTGGGTCAAAGGCCCCCGTCTGTTAGACGTTGGCACAGGTCCAGGCCTGCCTGGCGTTCCTTTGGCTCTGGCCAATCCAGAATTGCAAGTGGTGTTGCTTGACAGCAATGGCAAAAAAATTAGATTTTTACAGGAAGTAAAACGTGCTTTGCTATTGGATAATGTTGAGATTGTTCAGACGCGTGTAGAAAGCTATCAGCCGATTAAACCGTTTGATACAGTGACCAGTCGGGCATTCAGTGAGTTGCAACACATGTTAAACTGCACAGAGCATTTAATTGCAACAGACGGCATTTGGTTGGCCATGAAAGGCCGTCAGCCTGAGGCAGAATTGGCTCATATTAACCGAAGCTATCAAATCGAATCGTATACGGTCGCCGGCAATGACGGTGAGCGGTGTTGTATTATTATTGAAAACAAGGACAAACCATGGCAAAAACCATAGCCATCGCCAATCAGAAGGGTGGTGTTGCAAAAACAACGACGGCGATTAATTTAGCTGCATCATTAGCTGCAAACCGTCAAAACGTACTGCTGGTTGATCTTGATCCACAGGGTAACGCAACCATGGGCTCAGGCGTGGATAAAAATAGCTTGGTGCATACCTGCAATGATGTCTTGCTGCATGATTGCTTGGCTGAGCAAGCCTGCTTGACGACCCTCAGCGGCTTTGATCTCATTCCAGGGAATGGCGATTTGACGGTCGCTGAAGTCAGTTTAATGGAGCGTGATAATCGCGAAACATTTTTATTTAAAGCCTTACAACCTTTGCAAAGCAGGTACGATTTCATTTTGATTGATTGCCCGCCAGCACTCAATACACTGACACTAAATGCGTTGGTTGCCTCTGATTCAGTTCTGATCCCGATGCAATGTGAATATTTTGCACTAGAAGGGTTGGCCGCATTGATGTCAACCATTGAGCAAGTACGGGCATCAGTGAATCCCCGTTTACAGCTCGAGGGTGTTTTGAGGACCATGTATGATTCACGCAATCGACTGTGTTCAGATGTATCCAAGCAGTTACTCGCACACTTCGCTAATAAAGTATATCGAACTGTGATTCCGCGTAATGTGCGTTTAGCTGAAGCACCAAGCCATGGCATGCCGGTTTTGCAATACGACAGAACATCGTCTGGTTCATCCGCGTACATGATTTTAGCGTCAGAAGTATTGGGTAGACAGTCTGTCGCCGTTGTGTAGGTTGGGCCTTGGCCCAACAGCAGTGCCGAATAAATATCCGTGTTGGGCCAAGGCCCAACCTACAACGTGTTTCTTAATGAGAGGTCAATTATGGCAGTGAAACGTGGTGGTTTAGGACGAAATCTCTCGGCCCTATTGAGTCATGCCAACAGTACATTGCTCACGGATAATGTCGTGAACAATAAAGACGTCGTGCATCTCACGCTGGCAATAGACCATTTGCAACCGGGAAAATATCAGCCCCGTCGCGAAATTGCTGAAAGTGCGCTGCTGGAATTAGCCGAGTCAATTCGACAACAAGGGTTGCTGCAGCCATTGGTTGTGCGCAAGGTTTCTCCAGACCGTTATGAACTGCTAGCCGGTGAGCGTCGATGGCGTGCTTGCCAAGCACTAAACATGACCGAAGTTCCGGTGATTGTGCGCCAAGTTGATGATGAAACGGCCATGGCCATCGCATTGATTGAAAACTTGCAGCGAGAAGATTTAAACGCGATGGATCAAGCCGTCGCTATGCAGCGCTTAGTCAACGAGTTTTCCTTAACGCATCAGCAAATTGCGGATTTACTGTGTAAATCCCGTACAGCCGTGAGTAACTTTCTACGATTACTGCATTTAAACAGCCATGTCAGACGCTTGTTAGAAAATGGTGACATTGACATGGGGCATGCACGCAGTTTGTTGATGTTGGACGAAGGCCTGCAAACACAAGTAGCAGATATTGTCGTGGCCAAAAACCTATCCGTGCGTGAAACGGAAGCGTTGGTCGCGCGCGTAAAGGCTGGTGCGCCAGTTCGAGAAACAAAAACAGAACTTGCGCCATTATTCAACGAACAATTGCAAGCGCTGGCACGTCAACTGAACACCAAGGTCAATATTCGCCAGGGTTCTGCAGGACGAGGCACATTGATTATTCATTATGATGATAAGCAAACACTAGAGAGCATGATTGAGTTGCTGACCGAGCGGGCGTAGAGAAATTCAAGGATGTAACATGTCACAACAAATGGGCTTTGCAGCAGAAGAATCAGCCCGTAAGTATCTTTGCAAACAGGGCCTCACATGGTTAGAAAGCAACTACCATTGTCGTTTAGGTGAGATAGACTTAATCATGCGTGATAAGGAGTATATCGTGTTCGTTGAAGTGCGAGCTCGCACTTCAAGCGCTTATGGAGGAGGGGTGCAAAGCATCACGACTAGTAAGCGACAAAAACTTATTCGTACAGCATCACTGTATTTACAAGTAAAAAAACTATACGATAAACACCCTTGCCGATTTGATGTATTAAGTCTTGATGGCGCAGAGCCTGAGATCACGTGGATCAAAAATGCATTTGGTATAGACTTTTAAAGGACATGACATGACACAACAAGAAGATCGAGTTAGGCATCTTTTCGGTGTGAATATCGAAGCAAAAATCGCCATGGCAGATACGATGTCGGTTGATATTGCACGTGCAGCACAGCGTTTGATTACCTGCTTACTCAATGACAATAAGATTTTTTTGTGTGGGAACGGGGGTTCAGCTGCCAATGGCTTGCATTTTTCTGCCGCCATGTTGAACCATCTTGATGTTGAGCGCCCGCCTTTGCCTGTGATTGCATTAACGACGGACATGCCTGCTATCACCGCCATTTCTAACGAAGGGCACTATGATCAAGTGTTTGCTCGTCAAATCCAAGCACTGGGTCAAGAAAATGATGTGTTAATTGCTCTAACCACCACCGGTAATTCCAATAGCGTACTCAATGCAGTGAATGCCGCCAATGAGAAAGGCATTGACACGATTGCATTATGTGGCCGAGATGGTGGTGTATTGGCGAATCATCTAGGACCAGAGGATTTTGAACTCAGGGTCCCAGGCGACACAGCCGCGCGAATTCGTGAAACACATTTATTCATTTTGCATTGTTTTTGTGATTTAATCGATCAATCGTTGTTTGGTCAAATGCTGGGGTAGTCATGAAACGTAAGATTAAAATAGGTCTTTTATTACTGCAAACCTCGCTTCTAGCGAGTTGTGTTGCCGCCGTGGTTGCAGGAGCTGCGAGCAGCTTAGTGGTCTATGATAAGCGGACTATCGCAACGGTTGAAAAAGATGCGCGTATTTTTCATGTCTTGCGTTCAACCCTGGTTCCTGATCCGCGTTTTCGTGATTCACGCCTCATTGTCAGTAGCTTTAATCAAGTTGTATTGTTAGCCGGTCAAACACCCGATGCTTCTTTACGACAGGTAGCCCAGCGTATTGCGCAACAAACGCCTAATGTTTCTCGAGTGTATAATGAAATCACCATTGATTATCCACTGTCTCTGACTCAACAGAGTAAGGACACATGGATCACGACTCAAGTGCGCAGTAAAATGCTCGGTGAAAAAGGCTTAGAATCCGGGTCGCTTCGTGTGATTACTGAAAACAGCGTGGTGTATTTGATGGGTATCGTCACACCAGAGCAAGCCAATTTAGCGGTCAATGTGACGAGGCATGTGAAAGGTGTCAGAAAAGTTGTAAAAGTGTTTCAGTATATTCGTTAAGACTTGATGTCCTCAGCCATCGGATAGCTCTGGCGAAACGATGACTGAGACCCTCAATTTCATATAGGGGCTTCATATGCGTAAACAGGGATCTGTTACGCTAATACTTACCTTTAGTTGTCTACTCATGCTGCCAAGCTGTGTCAGTGGCATTTGGACTGGCGCAAATTTGATTTATGGTCGGCATGGCACTTATTTAAAATTGAATGACTTTCAACTCAATGCCAGTGCCAATCGAGCCTTATACAAAGACTTGGTGTTCAAGCAAGATAATATTGTAATTGAGTTAGCTGTATTTAATCGCGATGTTTTAATGGTGGGGCATGTGCCAACGGAGGCTCTTCGGCAAGAGGCCTGTGCTCGTGTTCAGGGTGCAACGCGCTCTCGACGCCGTTTTTTTAATCAATTGGCGGTCGGGTCCGTCACCGATAGCAAAGTAGAAGATACATGGATCACCACTAAAATACGCAGTCGAATTCTCGCTGATTCAGATATTAATCCAGACTCGTTTAAAATTTTAACGTATGGGCGCATTGTTTATTTGATGGGAGATGTTATTCCTACACAAGCACAAAAAGTTATTCTATTTGCAAGAGAGTGCAGAGGTGTGAGGCGCGTTGTGAAACTATTGAAGTACTACAATCTAAGCGATCAGCCTATATAAAACAGGCCTGAATCAAACAGGCCTGTTCATACCTTTCCTGATCGAGAATCAGGAAGTGGTTAACCTGATTCGGATATTTATATCGTATCAGTGAATACAGTGTTTAACAATTCGTAAACGCGTTTTTTTTACAATATTTTTACCCAATTGGCTCAATGTTTCAGGTGGTTCTTGGGTTTGTTCTCGTTCAT
The DNA here is from genome assembly GCA_947477015.1 of Legionellaceae bacterium. GTDB lineage: Bacteria > Pseudomonadota > Gammaproteobacteria > Legionellales > Legionellaceae > DDPF01. The sequence goes on along the minus strand of CANJSM010000009.1, from coordinate 10,732 downwards.
GCGATAATTGGCTATTGTTGTGAGGGTGAGAAGGCCAATGCATGCGGTAGGGGAGGTGGCATTTGTCGTGTTTATGGTGAAAGTCGTCATCATAACGGCGAAGCATATTTTCCCGCATGGTCGCTGCGGTACGTTGTGTTCTATCAGACATGATAAAATTCCTTCTATTCGTTGGACCTCCAAAAATATTACTACTCGATTTATTCCATGCAAAATCGAGTTGCCAAGAGCCTTTTCACAAGCTCCTGATTGAAGTATAGCTTGCAAATTAAATTTGTGGTAAATTTATGAACAAAATTTTTTGGGAGCCACACGCATGCTAACCCATCTACTTGAATGCCGTCGTCGAATGCTGCAAATTTGTGTCTGCTTTATCGTTTTGTTTGTAGCCTGTTTTACATTTGCTCAAACATTGTTTCAGGTCGTGGCTCTGCCGTTGTTGCGGGTGCTTCCTGTTAATGCAACATTGATTGCAACTCAGATCACCACACCCTTGATGACGCCTATTAAACTGGCTGCCGATATAGCGCTGCTGGGTACGGCACCGTTTGCATTATTGCATGTTTGGTTATTTGCATCGCCAGGTTTGTATCGGCAAGAGCGCAAGCCATTTCTTTGGGCGATAGCAACCAGTTTAGTGTTGTTTTTGTTAGGCATTTTATTTTGTTTTTATCTGGTATTGCCTTATATGTTTGCTTTTTTTGCCCGCGCGGTGCCTGCTGGTGTGCGCTTGATGCCTGACATGGGTTACGCGGTGGATTTTATTACGCGGATGACACTCATTTTTGGCCTGTGTTTTCAGGTACCGCTAGTGTGTTGCGTGTTGGTGCGCGTTAAGGTGGTGAACATTGCCCTGTTAACTCTAATACGGCCTTATGTAATTGTTGCGGCGTTTATTATCGGCATGCTATTGACCCCTCCGGACGTGTTCTCGCAAATCATGTTGGCCGCTCCGTTATGTGTGTTGTATGAAGCGGGAATCATTCTAGCTCGTTGTTCGTCGATAAAGCCTCTATTGCACAACCCAACGACCTTTTAATTTAATGGCGTCGTGCATGGCATCTGGTGCTAAATCAATTTCTCCAGGCCACGTGAGCACCATCATTAAATTCAACTTCGAGCATAAAATGCACTAATGGTTGGCATCGACTTTTTATCCTTCTTTTTAAAATCATGTGAAATATAGAGTAATAATAATGTCGATTTCAACTGGCACACAATATCTGATGTTTCACGGAACACCTAGACTTGTGGTGAATAAATGGGTTTATGTTAGAATTAGCCCCAATTCAATATAACAAACTGTCTTATGCGACTATTAAAATCAATTTTGTTCCTCACCTTGCTTGTATGTGCAACTATAGCACGAGCTGACTTGATCTTAGAAACCATAGACGGTAAAGATATTCCCCTTTCTTCACTGAAGGGAAAATGGGTGTTTATCAATTACTGGGCAAGCTGGTGCGGGCCGTGTCTTGATGAAATTTCTGCATTAAATCAATTTTACAAAGACAACAAAGACAAATCCGTTGAAGTTTTTGCAGTGAATTACGATTCTCTTCCGTTGAATAAGCAGCAGCGATTGATTAGAAAATTTGATATTCGCTATCCCAGTTTAAAACACAGTACGGCTAAAGCGTTGCATTTAGGCAATATTAGTGTTGTTCCTGTGACGTTCGTGCTCAATCCTCAAGGAGAATTGAGCACCACGTTATTCGGGGGACAAACCACAGAAAGCCTAGCTGATGCGATGTTAGAACTTAATTCGATTCTGTCACCATCCGGGAAGGCACTACCGTAGATATAGCATTTTTATAGACCATTTGTGTAATGGAGTTTTTGAGCATGATGATGTGATCGTCAAATTCGCCGACGATGCCATGCAATTTAATTCCATTCACCAAAAAAATAGACACGGGCACGTTTTCCTTGCTTAATAATCTAAGAAAAGAATCTTCCAGTGCATGATGTTCAGACATAGCATACTCCTTGTAATTATTATTGTTTGGAACAGCTTATGGATGTGATCGGCACGATTGGAAATAACTTTAGGATGAGTCCAGTTCTCAAGTTTGCCCTATATCGAAATTTACTACTATAATGAATAAGGAAGCTCAATCAATCAGGAGAACAATTATCATGGACGCACTCGATCACGCTAAATCAGTATTCAATTCTAAAAAATCTCATGTCAGCGAAGCCGCTGTTGAACTGTTGGACGAAGGTAAGAAATTCGCCAATGAATTGTACGATGATGGCTTAAAAAAAGTGACCGCCGCTCAAAAAGAGGCTGAAGTCTATAGCGACGAGTTACTAGAGCAAGTTCGCGCACACCCCTTTAAATCAGTTTTAATTGCTGGTGGCATTGGGTTTTTACTGTCTGCATTATTAAGAAAATAATGAGATTGATTCATGAAATGGAAGCGTTTGTTTCCAGTCAATTCAATGTGATTAAAACGGGTCTATCAATGACCCGACTGGAAGCAAAACTTGCCTTACTCAGTATCTATCCACTGATCATTACCGTGTGCATGTTGTTTGTTGTACTGCTGAGTACTTGGTTCACCACAATGGGCATGCTTGTTTATGAACTCATGCACCTTGCAAATAGCCTAATACTCGCTCTCTCAGGTGTTTTGTTACTGAATATCATCATGTTGGCCATATTACTGAAGTATTTATCGATTAACTTAAAAAACATGAGCTTTGAAAAAACCAGAGCATACTTAGCACGAGGCAAAGATGAGCTCAAAAAGACAGATCAAGATAGCGATAGCAAGGCTCAACAAGACACTGTGGCATGAACAAAATCAGCTGGATGGCCATAAACGCTATTTGCAGACGTTGTTTCAACACAGTTGGCTGATGCTGCCTGCTTTTTTGTTGCCCGCGTTTATGGCCGGGTGGAGCAGTGGACGGATGCCGGTTAAAAAACTGAAGCATTTCGGACGCTTTGTGTTGTTGAGCATGGCGTCGCACGCTAAAAAACTATAGAGAGCAGCTCCTTAGGCGCAACGGCACAGGCACATCAAATCGATAGCGTCGCCCTCGCGTCACTCAATTAAGCCGTGATTTGCGAGTTCTCTTTTGTGTCCTTCATGAACAAGTACACTAGTAATGAACACCCAATACAAGCGGTTACATACCAATAAAATCCGCTCTCCATGCCTTGGTTTTTAAACCACAAGGCCACATACTCCGCGGTGCCACCGAATATCGACACGGTAATGGCATACGGCAGTCCAACGCCCAAGGCACGGATTTCAACAGGAAACAACTCGGCTTTGACGACAGCATTAATTGACGTATATCCACTGACAATGATAAGGGCTGCCATGATGAGTGCGAAGGCACCTAAAGGGGTTGCTACGTGGTTTAATAGCGATAGAATGGGGACCGTGCATAACGTACCTAAAAGGCCAAAGGCAATTAAGATTGGACGACGACCGATTCGATCAGATAAGGCGCCAACCAAAGGTTGGATTAACATAAACACGAACAATGTCGCCGCAGAAATTAACGTAGACGTGTTCTTACTCATGCCAACGCTATTGATTAAGTATTTTTGCATGTAAGTGCTATACGTATAAAACGCCAGCGTACCCCCCATCGTTAAGCCGATGACAACCAGGATTTCTTTGGGGTATCGCAAAAAGGTCCGAAATACACTTTCCTTGCGCTTCTTTTTGCTTTCCGATGTAAAAGATGCCGTTTCTTGCATGCCAAGCCGCAAATACATCGCAACCAATGCCATGAACCCCCCAATAAAAAAGGGAATACGCCAACCCCAACTTTCTAACTGCTCAGTGGTTAGAAAAACATGCTGAAGCAAGATCAAGACAAGTAACGCCATCAATTGCCCGGCAATTAACGTCACGTATTGAAAGCTTGAGAAAAAACCACGGTTATTTTTTGCCGCCATTTCAGTGAGGTATGTCGCGGATGCCGCGTATTCGCCACCCACGGAAAGGCCTTGAAGCAGGCGTGCCAAGATAAGCAGTATGGGTGCGGCAATGCCGATGGTTTCATAGCTTGGCGTGCAGGCAATGATTAGTGAGCCAAAACACATCAGTAATACCGAACCAATCAGTGCTTTTTTCCGACCATGGCGATCCGCGTAACTGCCCATGAGCCAACCGCCAATTGGGCGCATAAAAAAGCCAACTGCAAAAATAGCCGACGTATTCAATAGTTGGGCGGTTAAATCACCATTTGGAAAAAAAGATTTAGCAAAATAAATGGAAAAGGCGGCATAAACATACCAGTCATACCATTCAATCATATTGCCAACGGAGCCTCTAATGATGGATCGTAATCGTTGTGTTGTGGTTAGGTTTTTCATAATCATGTCCTGTCTTGCTGGTAAACCGCGTCAGCTTTTTGAGCTCTCCGTGTGTTTTCCTGTAGTTGTTGTTCATTCAATTGAGATTGCCACAGGGCTATCGCTTGTTGTTTATACCGCATTAGGCGAGCAATTAATAGACCTGCATGACGAGCCAACATCGGAAGTTTATTCGGCCCAAACACCAATAGGGCTATTAGTAGTGTTAAAAACAATTGCCCTGAGCTCATGATGGTTTGTCGTCATGCGTCTCATCGTTTAATGCACGTCGAAATTGCTTAATCGCATGCCCTAGATCTGAGCCGATATGTTTAAGCTTATTAGTGCCAAACAAGGCGATGGCTATCAATAAAATCAGTAATAATGACATTGGGCTGATACCACTTAATCCCATTTTTTTTCTCCGGTTAGCATTCTTAACAACTTTTATTTGTTTTTACTGGTACACAGCAAGGCAAAAAAACCAGCTGCAAGAGCTGCCCCAAACGCAATCATAGACAATTGTTCATGATTGACGCCATGACCATAAGTTACTGCTCCTAATATTAGTGTTACAGCACAGATTCCGGTCCAAAATCCTTTGAGCACACCATGATTGTTGCCATGGGTTACTAGTGGTTTTTGAGCCTCTAAAGCAAGAATTTTTTGCTCTTTGCTTAACAGCAATAAATCATTAATTAACCGCGGCATATGCGGCAATTGTTCAACAAAAAAAGGTAGATTCTCGCGCAGGTGTTTAAACAATACTTTTGGCCCCATTTGCTCGCGCAACCATTTTTCAAGAAAGGGCTTGGCCGTGGTCCATAAATCCAGATCAGGATCCAGCTGCCTGCCTAATCCCTCGACTGCGAACAGGGTTTTTTGTAACAACACTAACTGAGGTTGAACCTCCATGTGAAAACGACGAGCGACTTGAAACAGCCTTAATACGACTAGAGCAAAAGAAATATCCTTTAATGGGCGCTCAAATATGGGTTCACAAACGGTACGAATAGCACTTTCAAAATCTTCAACGCGCGTATTTCTGGCGACCCAGCCCGATTCAATATGTAACTGCGCGATACGCAAGTAGTCGCGATTAAAAAATGCCATTAAATTTTCTGCTAAATAACGTTTGTCGTATTCGTTTAAGGTACCAATAATGCCAAAATCCACACATAAGTATTGCGGATCATTGGGGTGATGAGGGGAGACAAAAATATTGCCCGGGTGCATGTCTGCATGAAAAAAACAATCACGAAAAACCTGTGTGAAAAAGATTTCAATGCCACGAGTCGCTAGTTTCTTGATGTTTATTCCGTGCTCATTTAATACAGCGATGTTTGAGACGGGAATGCCGTAAATGCGCTCCATGACCAAGATATTTTCGCGGACGTAATCCCAATGAATTTCAGGAATATACAGTAGCGGTGAGTGATGAAAATTGCGGCGCAATTGGCTGGCGTTTGCTGCCTCTCGTTGCAGGTCAAGTTCATCAATCAGGTTGCGCTCAAATTCGTCAACGATTTCGCGAGGTTTTAGACGTTTGCTGTCAGCCCAATAACGCTCCGCAAGGCGAGCGATGGTGTTTAATATACTGATATCTTGGCCAATGATGTTGTGCATGTTTGGTCGTAGAATTTTAACCACCACTTCTTGCCCACTCATGAGTCTTGCGGCATGCACTTGTGCCATTGATGCAGAGGCCAACGGCTTAGGGTCAAAGTATGCAAACACATCAAATGCTGAGCGTTTGAATGCTTTGGCAAAAATCTCTAATGCTTGTTCACTCGGGAATGGTGGGACCTTGTCTTGCAATTTGGACAATTCTTCGGCGATATCGGCTGGGATAATGTCCGGACGTGTTGACAGTGCTTGGCCGAATTTAATAAAAATAGGCCCTAGCTCTTCTAATGTGATGCGGATGGCTTCACCCCGTGTTAACGCTTTTCGGCGAAACCAATTCCACGGGTTTAAATAGACCAAAAAACGAAACGGTGTAAACAAATGCAAGGAAACAATGACTTGATCCAGTCCATTTTTGGCTAAAATATGATTGATTTGCAGTAGACGCAAGGCCTGTTTAATGGATTTCATTTAAAACCAACAGTTGGTTAACGTGAGCGGCAAGGCGTTCCGAGCGCAGTGATAACTCATCAATGTCGCTGAAAAAATCATTGACTTCCTCACGTGATGGAAAAACACGACGTTCTTCTTGTAAATATTCAGTCAGATTGTGAGACATCGACGTGGCTATTTTGTCTTTAAACGCCAAGCCTTGGCGAACAAAAGACCCTAATTGATGAGCGACGACATCGCCGGTAAAATGCGCTAAATGCCCTTCCCAATCGATATCGAGTTCATCGAATAATTTCTTGACGTGTTGACCTAGCTCAACATCGCCTGACAGCCTAATTTTATCGTTAAATAACGATCGCACTTTTGAAGCCGGCAATAAGCCAAGACGGATTAAACCCAATGGACTGCTGTGAATAACGGTATCAGGATGCTCATCGCACGTTGCTAGCAGCTGCATGTCACTGTGTGCAAATCGAATAAAAAAGTGGACATTGAGTGGACTAATAATGATTTCTAAGATTTTTCCATGCAACGCTTGAATTTTAGCAGGCATTGACTCATCCAGTGTTAAGGCGTGGTTGAGTGCTTTTTGCAAAGCCAGTAATGAATATTTTTTGATCATGGTTGTCTCAATATTTGTAAGCGATGTGCAAGGCAACAATGCCACCACTCAAGTTGTGGTAATGGCAATCTTCAAATCCTGCATCCTCGATCATCGATTTTAATACCTCTTGTGAGGGATGCATTCGAATGGATTCGGCAAGGTATTGATAGCTTGCAGCATCTTGCGCAAACAGTTGACCAATTTTAGGCAATATATTAAAAGAATACCAGTCATACACGGGTTTTAATCCCGGTAATGTCGGTGTAGAAAACTCTAAAATCATCACTTTCCCGCCTGGTTTGCAAACCCGATACATGGACCGTAAGGCTTCGTCTTTATCGGTCACGTTACGCAGACCGAAAGCCATTGTGATGCAATGAAACTGATTGCTGGCAAAAGGCAGGCATTGCGCATTGGCTTGCACGTAATTGATATTGCCACACAATCCTTCGTCTAAAAGACGCGAGCGACCCACAGCCAACATGGCGGCATTGATGTCTGCTAAAATCACATGACCGGTTGCGCCTGCTTTTTTAGAGAGCATGCGGGTTAAGTCGCCGCTGCCGCCTGCTAAATCCAGCACCGATTGCCCCGCACGCACCTGACTGGCTTCAATCGTAAAATATTTCCACGCACGATGAATGCCCGCAGACATGAGATCGTTCATCAAGTCATAATTTTTTGCCACGGATTGAAAAACAGCTTCGACCTTTTTCTCTTTTTCATCCCAAGCGACAGACTGAAAGCCAAAGTGAGTAGATTGTTTTGTATCGTTCATAACAGGCTAGCAACGTAATCATTCATACGCTATCTTAACCGATAATGAAGGTCAAAACCATCAGCGCTACATACATCATTCATCCACTGGCGACGTGGGGACCTCGCTAGCAGGGACATTGTCTGACGGTGCTGCATCAATATCGTCTTGTACTTGTATATTAGGTGCCGACATAGCATCACCGGGAGAGTCAAACTCTGAGGCATTTGCAGGCATACCGGCGAAAACCGCCAACAATAGTGTGATTGACGCAAACAATGGGTTCATTTTATTCCCTATAAAAACCCCTCTTCATGACAAAAAAATCACGGTCATTCCCGCGAAGGCGGGAAACCATCCCTCAACACAATCCATTTGCCAGATTTAGCCACTGAGGGTTACTGGGCTCAATCAAGTATGGCCAAATTGATAAGGGTAGCCCGCTTTCGCGGGAATGGCCGTTATTTTTTGTCATGAAAAGAGAAAAATTCTCTATAATCTATAGTAGTACTTTAGATTATAGAGGATAATCTAAAGTACTACTATAGATTATAGAGAACTTTAATTGTTTATTCATAGAACGCTTAATTTAAAACATCTCATGGACAAAAAGTCTCATTTTTTATTTGGACCTCGAGCTACAGGTAAATCCTCATTGATTAAGCATGATTTGGGCGATCAGGCATTGATTATTGATTTGCTCCATTCAGAAACATACATGAGACTGATGGCTAACCCAAGTCAACTCGAGTCAATGATAGCTCTTAATGAAAGGCCCTATGTCGTTATTGATGAAATACAACGTGTCCCTGAATTATTAAACGAAGTGCATCGATTGATTGAAAATAAACAAACTCGATTTTTATTAACGGGCAGTAGTGCTCGTAAATTAAAGCGTCAAGGAGTAAATTTATTGGCTGGACGTGCACGTCAGGCAGAGCTATTTCCACTCACCTATCATGAATGCGCACGTTTTAATTTATTCAATTACCTGCAATATGGCGGTCTACCTATGGTGGTATTAAGTGATGAGCCAGAGGAAGATTTGGATGCTTATGTTCATACTTATTTAGAAGAAGAAATTAAAGCGGAAGCATTGGTAAAAAACTTGCCCGCATTTAGTCGATTTTTGCAATTATCGGCGCTAACCAGTGGCACTACATTGAATTTTACATCCATTGCTAGTGATGCTGGTGTTAGCAGTGTGACCTTGCGAGAATACTATCAAATTTTAGAAGATAGTTTTCTAGGGTTTTCAGTTCTACCGTGGCGCTATTCTATTAAACGAAAGGCCGTAGCAACAGCACGTTTTTATTATTTTGACATTGGTGTAAAAAATAGACTTGCTGGTATAAACGCCATTCCTGATCAAACGGATCAGTTTGGACAAGCATTTGAACACTTTATTGCAATGGAACTTCGTGCATACCTCAGTTATTTTAGAAAAAAACTGCCGCTCTGCTTTTGGAGAACCTCTGATGGTCAAGAGGTTGATTTCGTCATAGGGGATAAAGTGGCCATCGAAGTAAAAGCCGCAAAAAAAATTTCCTCCAAACATTTAAAGGGGTTGCGTTATTTAATGGAGGAAAACAAAATTGAACGGTATTACATGGTCAGTCAGGATCCCATCGCGCTCAAAGAAGACGGCATCAATATCTTACCTTGGGATAATTTTCTCAAGAGGCTTTGGAATGGAGAAGTCATCTAAGAGGCTTAAACCAACTGCCTGCAAGCAGCCAAATAGCTCATCTCATCCACCCCACGTTGATGACGCTGAGCCTGCCACAGGCATTCTGCCAGCGGTTCAATGAGCATATGCTCCACTGCGAGTTTATCGTTATATTTCGTTAACAATTGCTTATAAATAACCGCCATCCCTAAAGGTCTATCTGTCGATACCTGATCACGAATGGCCAAATGCAGACCCATATGTAAAAACGGATTGGTTTGCCCAAGTTCAGGAAACCAAGCTTTATCGTCCTGCGGGATAATGGCCTCAAGCAAGGCATGATATTCAGGATGATCCAGCACAACATCGACAATTTGCTGTTCCAAAGGCGACAACAATTGATGTTGTCGATGCTTTCTCCAGCTGGAAAAAAACATGTGCCGTGTATCTTGTGTGCTATCACCGTAAAACATGCGTGTCTTTGAATAAAAATACAGAAAAGCAGTTTATCGCATTTTGTAAATAAAAAAAACAGGGCTTTTTTTATCTGTTAGTAAACACTCAAAGACGCTTGACAATGATTAACGACTTGACCAAGATAACTAAAAATTTGTATCTTCTCCATATCGGAATGTAAGCTTAGCAAGACAGGGATTATCGTGGCTAAAAAAACTCACATCAAATCATTAACCTCAATTCATCTTTTGATCCCTGTATGGGCATCTTTAATGGCAACCTCTCAAGCCTATGCGGTTGTATACAATCCAGCAACGGTTGAGTATGTCGATAAACGAGATACGTTTTTACAAGAACAAATCAATATATTACTCAATTTATCCAAGATCCCCGGTGCAACCGGAGCGACCGGTGCGACAGGCGCTACGGGTCCGCAAGGGCCCGGAGCTGGTGCAACGGGTGCGACAGGTGCAACGGGGGCTCAGGGAGCTGTCGGAGCACAAGGTGCTCAAGGGGCTCAAGGGGCTCAGGGAGCTCAAGGGGCTGTCGGAGCACAGGGTGTTCAGGGAGCTGAGGGTGCTCAAGGGGCTGTCGGAGCACAAGGTGCTCAAGGAGCTGAGGGTACTCAAGGTGTTGTAGGAGCACAAGGTGCTCAGGGTGCTGTGGGCGCTCAAGGAACACAAGGTACTCAGGGTGCTGTAGGCGCTCAAGGAACACAAGGTACTCAGGGTGCTGTCGGAGCACAAGGTGCTCAGGGTGCTGTGGGCGCTCAAGGAACACAAGGTACTCAGGGTGCTGTAGGCGCTCAAGGAACACAAGGTACTCAGGGTGCTGTCGGAGCACAAG
>CANJSM010000008.1 GCA_947477015.1 Legionellaceae bacterium | reverse complement strand
GGCATGTCAAGATATTTTTACTCAACCAAAATACAAAATACCACATTCTTTCAAAACCGTGCCACCTGATGACACCCTCATCCGCCCTGTCGGGCACCTTCTCCCCAAGGGGAGAAGGGAAAATCAACCATTTAAATGGGACAGCCGTGTGGAAGGGTATATGCCCCCGTTACACAACGGCCAGCAATAAAGCCGTCAAATAATTTCCCTCTGGAAAACTGGCAATGGTTGGATGGCACGCCGAAGGACCATAAATTCCTAATGTTCTCACTGTTTTTTCCATGACTTGTGCTTGTGTTTGCACTAGCGCATTAAACTGCGCACTGCTGATTGCCGATGAGCAGTTGCATGTCATGAGTAATGAACCAGGCTTCATGTGTTTAAACATTTCTCGATGTAAAAAACGATAATAGTTTTTAGCGGCCGTTAAATGTTTTTTAGAGGGAATGAGTTTAGGTGGATCTAAGATAATAATGTCATATTCGCCAGCATGAGTCAGGTAATCACGGGCATCAGCCGCAATGAACTCAATACCAGACAACTGATTTAGGTCCGCATTTTTTTTAGCTTGTGCAATCGCCGCAGAAGAGCTATCGACAGCCGTCACATGACTCGCACCCGCTTTAGCCGCATGTAATGCAAACCCACCGGTGTAAGTATACAAGTCCAACACACGCTTCCCACGCGCAAGCGCTGCTATGCGCTGATGGTTTTCACGTTGATCAATGAAAAGCCCGGTTTTTTGTGTGTTTAAAAAATTAATTTCAAAATGAACACCGGCTTCCTGAACTTGCGTGATGCGATCATTAAGCGTGGCTTCTTGTGCCACCCAACCATCTTGTTTAAGCGATTTGGCTTGGGAAAACCAAATGATATCTATATTGCTAATCAGTTGTTGTAAACTGTCTTCAATGATTTGACGATGCTGTTCTACCCAAAATGCAGAACTAGAAACAACTAATGTTTGATTAAACCGGTCAATGGTTAAACCAGACAACCCATCCGCCTCACTATTAAATAAGCGATAAGCACTGGTCTGTTGTGCTTCTAAATTCAGCAAACTACGCAGTGTAATGGCTTGCTGTAAACGATAATGGATGATCGAGGCAATATTACCATGATCTATGGGATCACCCGCATACGCTAAAATTCGTACTCGATAGAGTGAATGCTCATTAAAAACACCCGTTGCAATGCATTGATCCTGTTCATCAACAATAGACACCAACTCGCCCGTCTTACAACGGTGCGCGTTTTTAATAGCATTAGGATAGATCCAAGGATGACCTTGTAAAAATGCGGCTTGTTTTTCTTGAATTAAAGTAATTTTACTTTGCATGAGAGACACGACTTGACCAAAATGAAAAATATTGTTCATTATAGCAGATGCGACGCACTGTTGTCGCAGTTTGTGATTTAAAGTGAGGAGCAAGAGCTGAATGCGCTTACTCCTCAACAGTTAGATGTATTGCAACACCAGCAATTACAGCCCCGGTTCCATAGAGTTTGTGTTCGAGAAACCATCGGTTAGTGCAGCACCTAATAAAGAAAGGCCATGGACTAAAGCCGCGACACCTGCCAAACAAAATGCTATGGCCATCGTAGCAATCATTGCAGGAAGTAAAATGGGCCAAACAAATGCAGCTATCAGTAGTTTTTGGGTAGGGATACGCATGTAACCGGTATTATCCGTTTCATGGACCCAACTTAGAGGCGAGAAGGCTAATTCATCAATACTCGAATATACTTTGTCAAAAAAACGATTGGTTTTATTTACTGCAGTCATCTGTCTACCCCTTTGTTGAAAAGCATGGATACTTTACTTAGGAAGCTGAATAATATCATTTGAAATAAAAAAGAGTCAACAAGCCTTTATTTTGGATTTCAAGATTAATTTATAACACAAAACGGTTACAGAGGTCACCTGCCCCACGCGGTCGGTCTTGAAACTTCCTGAGCCAAGATATAAAATGCGCATTCCGTCTGATTTTAATCGGCAAGATATTAAAACCAGCGGAAAACAGGAAATCTATCCATTATTATCTCCACGTCACCGTAAGGAAACCATCATGCCTATCGACACTCCATCTCTCATCAACACAACAAACGACCTCGAAAATCCGTTATCACCTAAACATACACCAGAAGAAATAATGGCATCTCTCGACGCATTGATGGAGAGTATGAAGAAAAATCAAAGCGTTTTATCAAAAATGGCGGATGGCTGGGGAAATATTTCTCTTTGGGTCAAAATTAGCAGTGGGCTTGTCGTTTTTGGTTCACTCTTAATTATAGGTATTTTAACGTTGAGTACTGTTTTAATCCTCTCCTCTTGTGCATGCTCAATACTATTTGCCATGATAAGTATCGGACTAGATGATCATCACACCACCAATAGAGGCGAGCATGTTCAGTTCAAATCAAAAATAGTGAGTTTAGGACAATTCATGACAGGTATCATTCATCAATTAAACACCACCCGTGTCGAGTTATCTGCTGAAATTACTCGTCTAAGTGAGTTAATGACAAAAAACCAAGTTGGTTTTGAGCACGAATTATCCAAGCTTAAACTACAAGCCGACACGTCTCAACAACTTAATGACGTGCTGGGCAATATGGTTAAATCATTTTCTATTTGCTTGGATGAAAACCATCGATCTCAGACTGAGTTTAGCCAAAGCCTAAACCATCATTTAACCGAAATCATCGGTGGAAAAGAAGATTTTTTTCAAGCACTGGCGAGCATTTCACACTTGGAAAAAGAGTTAAGAGCAAGCATCTCCCGCAATGAAGAACTGTATCAAAAATACGAAGCACTAGTGATACAACATGAAGAAAAGCTGAAGATTGAAAGTACAAAAAAAACTTTCATCAGCGCACATAAAGAAACAAAAGCAGGCCTATTCTTTACTAAAAGTACGCATCCCCAAGAAGAACACCCTACAGGCACCGCATTCAACACCCTAGCCAGTGGATATTTTTAGCTCACAGTGATACAATAAACCCACTTTGTTCCCTGGGGAATCTATGGAAATCACTGTTTTTCAAGCACTGACATTACTTGCCCAAAAATACCGCAATAATAGAACTATGCTTTCTATGATTGCTTCTATCTACTTATCGGGAGTCACATCACAACAAGACAGTCAAAAACTAATTTATTTACTGAAAGACAAGCACTTGCAAGACTATAAAGTAATGCTAACGAGGCACCATATTAACAACGATCCGGTTCGCCGCTATTTTGAGAGTCACTTGGCTCATGAAACCTTAGCTATGTCGCTGGATGACTTGAATTTGAACTCAATGAATTATCACTACGAAGAGGTGTGCAACGAAATTAAGACCTACCACTTATGGCAAAAATACAACTCAATGCTCGATCCACCTGAAGAAGGAGCTCATTGCTTCAATATCCGGATGGAAAATCTCGAGGGTATGCGCATTTTGAAAAAATCGACAAGCTATGAAAGCCTAAGTCCGACTCAAATTGAAAACAAACAAGAATCTGATGTAATCTTAACGCTGCGTAAAACTAAAATGCTTGAATTTGCAAAAATATCTTATGCTTCGTGGTTTTTAGCCAATATGCGTGGAGCTGATTTACCATTAAACCTATACGATCCTGATACCGGTCATTATAGCGATCTAGATCGCGGTCGAAAAAGCAAACGAGGACAAACCGTGCAATCTCAAACATTAGGGATCATGCGCTCATACATGCCTCTGCCGCAAGATGACGTCCTGTTATCGAATGAGCCCGCACGTTATGTCAGGCCCGCAGACGCGTCCACCTATATTCGCGGCGCAAAACAAGCTGAACTAAGTTTTCAAACACTCGTCACACCCTTTTGCAACTCAATTTCAGGCACTCTACTCTGTCAATTACAAGTCATGGCAGAAATAGCGAATAACGAATTATTTGTCTACAAAGACGAAGAAGAACAATTAAAACTTTATTTTAAATCATATATTTCTTACATGCTTCTTCACTCAGGCGGACACACGTTGGATGAGTATGTTAGAGTATTTTGGTTACCAGAGATTCAAGAAAAATTTTACGATGTAGTAGGCTTTTCCATGCTTACATTGGATGGCCTATTTAGAACAGAAAATGATGCAGCATTTACTAAAGCACTGGACGAAACAATTATATATAATCAACAAATTTTAAATCAAAAGCGCATGTCAGAAGAAATGAAAAAAATATTTTCCCTCTCAACTGAAGGCATCAGAGGATTAAGTGACAGCCAAACATCAGAGAGAAACACACCACATTTTTTTCGCACAATAGAACCAGCCCCCACAGTTAACAGTTATAAGGCACACATACAAAAGCCCATACCATACTGTGACGAGCATGAACAACACTTAGAGTCATCCGAAGAAGCCGCCATGTATTTTTGAAAGGAATGAACATGAAAAATTTGTTTAAATTAAATAAGACAGGACAATATACACCATTTCCCGGGGTCACCATTATCTCAGCCATAGATCCAAAACAACAGGACACATGGAATCGAGTACACGCAACCCTATCCGCTTGCGAGCCGGCTCTTCCATATTATTCCCCTCTTCCTTTTCAAAGCTATCACATGACTGCTATTAATCTTTTTGTCGAAGCACAGCATCCCATTAAATCCACGTCCTCATGGCGTGGGTTTTTAAGCAGAAAACGAGATTTTTTTCGACAACTAAACGATTTTTGTAAGCAAAATCAGTTTGATCCCAAAATAGAGATCATTGGCATTGAGGTTTCAGCATCCATTCGCTTGAATGTTTTTATTCCTGAGCAGCAACGAAATTTAATTTACACGTTTGCTCGTCGATTCAATCTTACAACTCGCTTGCCAGATTCTTTTCACGTGACTCTTGCCTACAATTATAGGCTTTGCTCCGAGTCACAACAACAAGATATCCAATCTCAACTCAATGAGCGCTTGCTCCCAATCTTTGGCGCGAGCGATCAACTGCGGCTATTATCTCCTGCACTGAACTATTTCAAAGATATGACTGAATTTGTTCCATGGGATGGACAAAGTGACCCGTTCCTAATTGAGCGCCCTGTTTCACCAAGGCTTGACAGTAGCGCTGTTTTTTTTCGAACCTTTGCTGAAGCGCTGGATACAGAAGGAAGTAACGAAGACCTAAAACCCGGTGGTTACTAAGCGTTTGGGTTTCAAGACGCCAGCGTCCCATTCACCAAGTCCAATAAATTCTTGGTTCTGTTCATATAAACGGACAGAGCCAACAACATTCATCACATCAGGCATACTCAAACTCTTTCCTTGCTTCAAGGCATGAGCAGCCTCATCATCAATGATTAGAGACGGCAAATAATCTACCGCACGCTCCACAGGCAATAAACAGTGCTGTAATGATTCTTCAGATTTCGAAGTTAATTCGTCAAGAGTGTACATCACCTCGCTCGCTAAGCCCGCCGTGTAGGCACGATGCAACTGTGTGACATGGGCGCCAACGCCTAACTGCTCACCAATGTCTTCGACTAAATTACGAATGTAGGTGCCTTTACTGCAAACCACCGTTAACTTAAACTCTCGCCCATTAAATGCATTCAACTGCAAATCATGTATGGTAATATCTCGTGCTTTGCGTTCAATATCGATGCCTTCACGAGCAAATTTATACAAGGGTTTACCACGGTGTTTTAAGGCAGAAAACATAGAGGGAATTTGTTTCAGTGAACCTGAAAATAGCGACAAAACCTCATTTAATTCAGCTTCAGAAACAGTAAATTCATCCACTTGAGCTATCACTTCGCCCATCGAATCAGCGGTATTGGTTTTAATACCCAGTAAACCAGTCACTTCATAGCATTTATCTGCATCTAAAAGATATTGACTAAACTTAGTCGCTTCGCCAAAACAAAGCGGCAGCATCCCGGTTGCTAACGGATCGAGACTGCCAGTATGGCCTGCTTTTTTAGCTCGCAACAAACGTTTAACTTGTTGAAGAACGGCATTAGAGGTCAAGCCGGTAGGCTTATTAACTAATAATAGACCGTTAACGATTTGCTTATCAGTCGACTTTAGGTTCATCATCTTGTTCAGGAGGGTTGACTTGATCAATCAAACGGCTCAAATGACGACCGTATTCAATGGATTTATCATGGATGAAATGTAGCTGAGGCACGGTACGCAAGGTCAGTGTTCGAGCCAATGCGCTGCGTAGATAACTAGCAGATGCATTCAGAATAGTATCCGCCATCCCAGCTTCATCATTTAATGCGGTAAAATAGATTTTAGCATGACCTAAGTCACGGGTAACCGTGACAGCAGAAATAGTGATAAAGCTAGGAAGTCTTGGATCTTTGACTTCCTGCTGAATGATCTGAGCTAACTTGCGTTGCATCATTTCCGCGATGCGGTCGGTTCGCTTAAAATCGTTACTCATAGATTTCGCTTAATCTCAATGGTTTCAAATACTTCAATTAAGTCGCCTGGCTTGACGTCATTATAATTTTTAACGCCAATTCCGCACTCGAAGCCCTGACGTACTTCAGAAACGTCGTCTTTAAAGCGACGTAAGGATTCCAATGTACCTTCATAAATCACAACGTTATTACGCAGGACACGGATAGGATTATTGCGTTTTATAGCACCCTCAACGACCATACAACCAGCAATGGCGCCTAGTTTAGGCGATCTAAATACATCTCGTACTTCAGCAATACCTACAATTTCTTCTTTAAATTGCGGGGAAAGCATGCCAGTTAGTGCGCCTTTCACCTGATCGACAATATCGTATATCACACTGTAATAATGCAATGACACTGTCTCTTGTTCAGCCAATCGTTTAGCGCCAGCATCAGCACGAACATTAAATCCAATCAACAAGCCATTCGAAGCCAACGCCAAATGTACATCAGATTCAGTAATACCACCTACACCACTGGCAATAATTTCAACTTTAACTTCCTCATTGGACAATTTAACCAACGCGTCAGCTATCGCCTCAACTGAACCCTGCATATCCGCCTTGAGGACAATATTCAAGACCTTGACTTCCGCAGCGGTCATGTTTTCGAAAATACCTTCCAAAGATGTTTTTTGACGGCGAGCTAACTTCACATCACGGAATTTGCCTTGTCGGAATAAAGCCACTTCTCGAGCTCGCTTCTCATCTGGCACCACAATGGCCTCATCACCTGCATGAGGAATAGCAGACAAGCCTAACACTTCAACGGGAATAGAAGGTCCGGCGCTATCAACCAACTGACCACTATCGCTAACAAGCGCTCTTACCCGACCATATTGAAAACCGGCTAAAAGAATATCGCCTTTGCGCAGTGTGCCACGTTGGACAAGAATTGTAGCCACAGGACCACGTCCTTTATCAAGTCTTGATTCAATCACAACACCTTTGGCTGCACCATCTGTGTGGGCCGTTAATTCAAGCACTTCGGCTTGCAATAAGACAGCATCGAGTAAATTATCTATACCTAAGCCTGACTTGGCTGAAATATTAACGAACATCGTGTCGCCACCCCACGCTTCAGGAATAACGTCGTAACCCGATAATTCGTTCATGACTCGCTCAGGATCAACGCCTGGCTTATCCATTTTATTAATTGCAACAATCATGGGCACTTTAGCAGCTTTTGCATGCTGAACTGCTTCAACTGTTTGAGGTTTAACGCCGTCATCAGCAGCAACGATCAAAATAACAATATCGGTCGCTTGCGCGCCACGGGCTCGCATGGCAGTGAATGCTGCGTGTCCTGGTGTATCAAGAAAAGTAATATCACCTTTAGGTGTGCTCACATGATAAGCACCAATATGTTGAGTAATCCCGCCCGCTTCACCAGCCGCGACTTTAGTACGACGAATATAGTCAAGCAGCGATGTTTTACCATGGTCAACGTGCCCCATGATCGTAACAACGGGGGCGCGTGGTTCATCAACACTACCCTTGGTCAGCGCGTCATCAAGAGTATGCTCAATCGCATCGTCTTTCAAAATACGTGCAACGTGACCCATTTCTTCAACAACAATGATGGCTGTTTCTTGATCAATTACTTGGTTAATCGTTGCCATAGCGCCTAAGCCAATCATGACTTTAATGACAGCCGCGGCTTTCACAGACATACGTTTAGCCAAGTCCGCAACTGTGATTGTCTCTGGAACAAGGACTTCATGAACAGTTGGTGCTGTTGGCATTGCGAAACCATGAGTCAATGACTCCTCAGCTTCGCGGTATTTTTCTGATTTTTCATGCCCTTTACGACGCTTTGATTTATTGCGTTTAGCGTGAGCGGACATATCTATTTCATTTTCAGCACGTTTTGGTGGTTGATACTTGCCTTTTTTCTTGGCGTTTTTAAATTCTGGTTTAGGAGCATCAGTAGTCGCTACCTTTTTACGGTTCTGTTTATCTTCAGAACGTTCTTCTTCAACTAGAGGAGTAAATATTTGTGCCTCTGCGTCTTTAACGACTACAGGCTCGTCAACAACCAACGTCTGTTCTGTGGCATGATCGTCTTGAGCTGTTGTTGTAACGGCTGACTCCGACTCGATTTCAGCAGAAACCCCTACGTTTTCAATAACAACGTCTTCAACAGGACTTTCTTCAACATGCACCACTGGTTCTTCAACAGGAGGTTCTATGGGGGCAATATTTTGCTTTTCATAAATACGTTTTTTGCGCACTTCAATATTGACTGTTTTGCCACTGTGAACATCATGGCCCAGCGTAACCTGAGAGACACTTTTTCGGCGTAAAGTGATTCGACCTGGTGTGGTGTCCTCTGTCTGAGTCGAAGTGCTTTTCAAGTGATTCAGCAAAATACGCTTTTGATCTTCTCTAACGACCTGCTGCTCATCAGTAATGGATAATCCAGCTTCCTGCAACTGAGTCAATAGGCGCTCAACAGGGATACCCACAACCTGAGCCAACTGTTTAACCGTCACATCCGCCATAATTTAATCCTCTTTCGACCGCTCCAAGGGAGCTGATCTTAATTCTAAATACCTGAAAATCAATAGTGCATGCTATTGGAACCAAGGTTCCCGTGCTTTCATAATAAGAGCTGCTGCTTTTTCTGCTGTCATACCAGCTATATCAAGAAGCTCGTCAACAGACTGCTCCGCTAAGTCATCCATGGTTGTAATTCCAATGGCAGCTAACTGCTTAACCAACTCACTAGTCATGCCTTCCATCGAAGCTAGCGTATCAACGCCAACCAAGTCTTGTCCAGAACTCAATGCTTGCGTTAACAATGTATCGTTAGCCCGATTACGTAACTCCTGAACAATGTCTTCGTCAAAGTCATCAATAGCGAGCAGCTCATCAATAGGCACATAAGCAATTTCTTCTAAAGATGAGAATCCATTAGAGACTAATAATAAGGCGAGCTCCTCATCAATCTCTAGAGCTGTTGTAAACAGCTTAATAATTTTTGTGGATTCTTCCTGACTCTTGTCTTCAAAATCTTCTATTGTCATAACATTTAATGTCCAGCCAGTTAATAGGCTGGCAAGGCGAACATTCTGGCCATTACGACCAATAGCTTGTGACAGTTGTTCTTTGTGCACAGCCAAGTCCATTGTATGGGCTTCTTCATCAACAACAATTGATGAAATGTCGGCTGGGGCCATCGCATTGATGACCAGTTGCGCTGGATTATCATCCCATAAAATAATATCAACTCGCTCGCCGCCTAACTCGCTTGACACGGCTTGTACGCGAGCGCCTCGCATACCAACACAGGCTCCAACCGGATCAATCCGGCCGTCATTTGTTTTTACAGCAATTTTTGAACGATTTCCTGGTTCACGTGCTGCAGCCTTGACTTCGATGATGTTCTCACCAATTTCAGGCACTTCAATGCGAAACAACTCGATCAACATTTCTTTTTTAACACGGCTCACGAGCAGTTGAGGGCCGCGCGCATGATCAAAAATGTCGTAAAGGTATGCACGAACACGATCATTAGGTCGGAACATCTCTTGCGGTAACATTTCAGAACGAGGCATGAATGCTTCTGCTTTGCCACCCAAATCAATAATCACGTTATCGCGTGTTACTTTTTTAACTGTTCCATAAACCAACTGACCCAGTTTGCTTTTGAACTGTTCAATAATGAGTTGACGCTCTGCTTCACGAATTTTTTGTATGATGACCTGACGCGCAGTTTGAGCGGCAATACGACCAAACTCAATAGATGGCATGGGTTGTTCAATGCGACCACCTAGTTCAATATCAGGCTTGCGTTCTTGGGCCTGAGCAAGTGTTAATTCACGATCTGGGCACTCAATTACATCATCAGCAACTACATCCCAGTAACGGAAGGTTTCGTATTCACCTGTGCGAGGATCAAGAGCAACACGAATACCAAGATCCGTACCAGACAACTTACGTGTTGCTGACTCCAGAGCTGATTGAATCGCTTCCAAAACAACGCTTCGGCTCACGCCTTTCTCGTTTGATAACGCCTCAGCAACTAATAACAATTCTTTGCTCATTGTTCGCCTCACTAGACCGTCAAATTTGCTTTCACAATATTAGAAAAAAGAAAATCCTGTTGCATACCTTCAATCAAAAGAACCAATGTATTTTCATCGGCTGATTCGATAGTACCTATAAATTTACGTTTTGCCGAAACAGGTTTGAATAATTTTATTTGAACATCTAAACCAACAAAACGTTGATACTGACTGCTTCGGAACAATGGCCTTGGTATGCCAGGAGATGATACTTCAAGGCTATAATTGCCAGGAATCGGATCATCAACATCCAATAGAGCACTGACTTGACGACTGACTTGTTCACAGTCTTCAACACCAATACCTTCGGATTTATCAATATATATGCGCAACAAGGAATGCTTGCCCTGAGCCAAGTATTCACAACCCCACAGGTCATAGCCCATGCTTTCTACTGTTGGTTGTATCAATTGTTCTATTTCAGTTTGAATCATATCCCTCTCGATACTCGAGTATTCGTTTTGCGAACGGCTAGTTTCCTCTGCTATATCGAGAGGATATTAAAATATTTACAAATAGTAGATAATAAAAAACCCCATAAATGGGGTCTTATTATTAGTGGTAGCGGGGGCAGGATTTGAACCTACGACCTTCGGGTTATGAGCCCGACGAGCTACCAGGCTGCTCCACCCCGCATCAACTGGAGCCAATTCTACAGACATTTTACAGGCTTGGCAAGTATTTTTTATTTATTTGTAACCTCAGCCTCGATAGCTTGCTTTGTTTCATTGAGCACACCGCGCAATTGCGCATATAACTGACTCAGTAGCGCTGTATGCCCAGCCTTATAATAGCGCTCAAGGTACTGACAGGCGTATTGCATTTTGAATGTACCACAATAGACCGCTCCTCCTTTCATTTTATGGGCGATGTTCTCAATAGTCTGCCAATCTTCATGCGTATAGGCTTCTTCAAGAAGTCTTTCATCATTGGGAATTTCTTGTGTGGCCATGAGATGCAACATTTCCATGAGCACGGATTTACTTCCTATTCGCTCCAGTGCATGATCTATGTCTAGCAACGAAAATTCATTGAGCTCAAAAAGCTCAAAGTCATGCTCAGGCAAGCCTTGTCGCTGATTTTTCAACTGAGCACCATTGGGGGTTGGATTAAAGTACTGAGATAGAATGGACTCCATCAACTCAAGATTTAAAGGTTTGCAATACACATCATTCATTCCTGCTTCTAAACATCTAGACTTAACGTGCGCATGTGCAGTCAAGCCAACAATTGCTATTGATGGCAGATTTTCGTCTAATTGCCACTTACGAATCTGGTGCGTTAGTTCGTAGCCAGAGAGCCCTGGCAGTCCAATGTCTGTGATGACCAAATCAAAATGAGTCGATTTAATCAGACTTAGTGCTTCTTCTCCATTAGCAGCTGACGTATGAATACACCCTGCCTGCATACTGATTAATTCAAGCATCTTCAAAGCAATCAGATTATCTTCAACCAGCAATAAGTGTGGGGTACCAATCTTGGATATTTCCATCTGCGGCGTTTCGACTGAAATGCCATATTCAGCTCCATCACTTAGCGCCCCTTGTTGAGCAACCGAGACGGGCAAATCAAAGTAGAAGGTACTGCCAAGACCTGGCTGGCTAGTAAACTTGAGCTCGCTCGCTAACAACCTCACATAAGATTGGGCAATATGCAGCCCAACCCCATACCCGGAGTACACGCCATTGTATGAGGCATTCGCCCTAAAAAACCGATCGAATATTTTATCCTGATGTTCAAGAGAGATCCCAATTCCTGTATCAATGATTTGAAATTGAAGATAAGGTTTTTCACTATCAAAATCGATGTATTTAACCTCTATGGTTATGCAACCTGTCGGTGTAAATTTAATCGCGTTCCCTAACAAATTAAGTAAGACGCGATGTAATTTAGCGCGGTCTGTAATGATAAAGCAGGGAGCTTGGTCATCAATCAGTGCATTTAATTCTATATTTTTTACTATAGTAGTTGGGCGCTCTAACTCAACGATATCATTGATGCATTGTCGTAAGTCAAACACTTCATTTTGTATGTCCTCATCACACACATTTTCAGACGAGACAACGTCTAGAATACTATTCAGCAAACCCAATAGTTGCTCACCGCTTTGGGTCAACCAATGAGCATATTGCTTATGTTCAGGGTGCGTCACTTGCTCTTCCAATAATCGTGACATGCCAATGACACCGCTCAATGGCGTTCTAATATCATGGCTCATGTTTGCAATAAACTCAATTTTGGCTCGGTTCGCAGCTTCTGCATGCTCCTTAGCTACAGTGAGTGCTGCTTCCGTTTTTTTCAATTCAGTAATATCAATTGAAATGCCTAATAATCCAATGACGGCATTATTATCATCTCGTAAAGGGACCTTCTGAGAAAAGTATACGCCCTCTCCGTCCGCCATGCGCGCGCATTCGATTGCCGTATGGGGGATTCCTGTTGCCATAACTTGATTATTTAAATTATCAAGCTCCAAAATACGAGCCTCATCATCCAGCAGATCACTTGTTTTTTTTCCAACTATATCGTGTCTTGACGAAAGAAAAACCTGTTTAGCTTGGTTATCATTACAGCCAAGATAAGTATTATTTCGATCTAACCAATAGACATGGCCTGGCATCAGTGCAAGAATATTTTCATAATAATCCACGTTTTTTTGCAAAGTTATTTCATGGTTATCTTTCAGTTGGCTAATTTGGCGATTCAAATCTGCAATTTTCTGTTCTTTTTCTGCTAGAAGCAGTTCAGTTAGCTGTATGTGTTGTTTGCTCATGCTACACCTAATTCAATAATCAGAACGACTTCGCTTGATTTATGGCTCGTTTAAATTATACTCTATTATGATCGCATTTGATGCCAAAAATAAATTCATTTGGTAAAAAATAAGGTATAATGAGACTCAGTATTTTAAGCCATTGCGTAGCATTATTCATGAGGATTTTAATTCATGCCCCTAACATTCGAAAAACCAGCCGATGGAACACTGGTAACAACATTTAGTGGAAAAGTGCTTGCGAACACTTATAAAACAAAGCAGAAACAAACAACCGGTTTAATCTTGTTAAGCATTAAAGGTAATCCTCATTGCCAAGGACTCCATTTACAAACTATCGTCGAAAAAGCCTTTTGCCTTCATACTGAAGTGACACTATTGGTTGGTGATGAGCTTCAGTGGCATAATTTAAAAACCGGATCGATTGACGATCAGGAAATGACTTTAAAACAACAAGCCATTGCAATGGGTGATACTTACCTTTGTGATAATCTACAGTATATTCTTAATGCTATACAAGATCATTTTCCACAATTTGACAGGAACTCGTTTGAACTACGCCTTCAACACCTACCTACAACAGAAGCAATATCGACACTCAATCAAATAGTCTCAGATTTGGGCACACCATTCAAAATTATACGATGGAAGGATTGGGTAACAACTGCAAGCACTGATTTTGCTAACAAACAACATGCTATATTAGCAGCATTCGACACACCTGAGAGTGAGTTGTATACCAGCCTAGAACACGCTACAAATCAGTATATTCGACGAAAACTAAAAGACGCTCCAGAAGCGAATGAGGAAACTTTACGCAGACTTCAAGCACAATCGAGAGGATATCTTCGTGAAGAATGTGCTGCAATCATATGGGTTGGAGCAGCACTGGGAATAAATGTGATGGAGTATCCTGGGAAATTAACGAAGCTATTTCAAGTGACGAAAAAAACCTTTGTTTTAAATGAAGATACAGATTCAAGTAACTCATTAAACATTAGGGTTACCAATAGAGATAACCTGCTTAATGAAGTGAACATTGAATTTAAAATAAAAAAGCAAGGGCTTCAGAACGCAAATCAAAGACCAATCGAACCGGCGGTTGCTCAAACCCCTATTTCTGGTTCACCTGTGTCTGTATCCGGTTTAATACAGAGATATGAGTCACTAGTGAACAAAAAAAAATCAGAGGGTGTCACCCCAGCTACACGACACAAGCTATCCCACAGGGGAACGCCTCGTTCACCAACGAGAATGTCATCTTCAGCAATAATTAACTGCCGAGCACGGTTATTTTCTTCAAGTGAACGCAATGTAGACAGAGCCGGAGCAGCCTCTACAGATGCTTCCAGTAAACCAAGCGTTCATAGTTTCATAACTGGGTTAGCTGATCAAATAGCATCTTATTCAAAAGGATTACCTTCTGAGCAATCTAATATTTTAGCTAAGGCGCTTCTTGCTCAAAGCTATCATTTACTAGATCGCGCCCCAACACCAGTTCTAAACTTAACAAGTTAATACTGAGTTACCCTCTAGACATAGACCTCGAAACGGGGCATAAACGCCCCTGCTCATTGAAAAGTGCGTAGCGGGTAAACGTGTGACAAGTTGACACAAAACCTACAGTATGTCCCGCCCTAATTCAATTCAAAAATGCATTCACACTAGCACTGACCAACAAACTAGGGAAGATGCCAAAATAAAGCAGAGCGAGGCAGTTGGAAGAGAAAATAGCCATTGTAGCCCGAGAAAGCTTAACTGGTTCGGAAACCAAAGGCTTGTCGAAATACATCACTTTAATGACCCGAAGGTAGTAAAAAGCGCCAATGACAGCAAACACTAGACCTAGTACCGCAACCCAAATCATATGCGCATCAATAAGCGCTTTTAAGACCAACAACTTAGTAAGAAACCCGACGGTGGGAGGAACACCCGCCATGGACAGCATGACTATCATCATCATAAAAGCAAGCCATGGATTACGCTTGTTTAACCCTTTTAAATCATCAATGTTTTCAATTTCTACTCCTGCCCTAGACATGAGGACAATAAGCCCAAATGCGGCAACAGACATGAGCGAATAAACTAGCATATAGTATAAAGCCGCAGAAAAACCTGCAGATGTGGCTGCTAACAGACCAAAAAGAGCATAACCACTATGTGATATCGCTGAATATGCAAACATACGCTTTATATTCGTTTGAACAATAGCTAACAAATTACCTGCACCTGCTGACAAGAGCGCCATAATAAGAATTAACTGTTGCCATTGGCTAGAAATATCAATCAAGCCAATAGTCAATAATCGGAATGTCATTCCCAGTGCCGCAATTTTTGGAGCAGCACTAATAAATAAGGTCACACAGCTTGGAGCCCCAGTGTATACATCTGGTGCCCACATGTGAAACGGCATAGCAGCTAATTTAAAACCAACACCTGCAATAATAAAGACCAATGCAAAGGAAACCAAGCTACCATGTTCTTTCCAATTAACGGCGATAGACTTTGCAATATCATGAAGATTTAAGCTTCCGGTAGCCCCATATAATAATGAGATACCATACAACAGCATTCCAGATGCGATTGCACCCATCACGAAGTATTTGAGAGCGGCTTCAGACGCATCCGCATCTGAGCGCCGAATGGCGGTCATGGCATATAAGGGCAAAGACAGCAGTTCAAGACCAAGATAAATACTCAAAAGAGAATGCGCGGAAACTAAAGCCATCATACCAAGGGTTGAAAATAAGCCAAGGACGTAATAATCACCTGATGGCATATTTCGCTCGTCTAGATATTGTTTTGAATACATAAAGCTGAGAAACACCGCAATGTATATAAACAACTTCATTAACTGCCCAACATCGTCGCTAATAAAAAGACCGTTTAACAAGATAACGCTGTATTGCCCCAAAAACAGGTATGTGGCAGCAGCTGCAAGACCTAAACCTAAACATGCACATATGAAAGCTATCGATTTCACATACGGTCTAAAAAATAAATCGCCAACTAATGCAACACATGCGGTTACAAGAATGATGATTTCAGGGAGAGCAAGGTGAATATTTTCGAGTAATCCAGTCATATCTATTTAACCCTTTGTGTAACTAGTCATATTTAAAAGCACGTTATCGTTAATGACGGTGCATAAAACCGTCAAGACTTACAGTTTTGTTTTATCAGCCTGTTCTAAAGTGTGAGCCACCGTCTGATGAATATAATTAAGCATAGGTTTTGGATAAACGCCCATGGCTATAACAATCAAAGCCAATAATACGTAAGCACTCATTTCAAAGCGGTCTAAGTCTTGCAACTCTTCAACGTGCTTATTTGCAACAACACCAAAAATGACACGTTTATATAACCATAAAGTATACGACGCACCAATAATTAGCGTACTAGCCGCCCAAAAAGCAATCCAAAACCCAGCTTTCATGCTACCGAGAATCACCATAAACTCGCCAACAAATCCCGACGTTCCAGGTAGTCCTGCATTAGCCATCGCGAACAGCATAAAAAATGATGCGAAAATTGGCATGGAATTGACTATGCCGCCCAAGTCTTTAATCTGGCGGGTGTGCAACCTATCATAAATAAAGCCAACGCCTGCAAACATGGCACTAGAAACAAACGCGTGTGAAATCATCACCGTGATAGCCCCTTCCAGAATCAGGCCAGCACTTTTTAATCCACTGCGTTCGGCAATCGCATATATTGCAAAACAGCCTAAGGTTACAAAACCCATGTGTGAAATAGAAGAGTATGCAATAAGTCGTTTCATGTCTTGCTGGATAACAGCTATTAGTCCAACGTATACCACTGCGATCAGTGATAACGCGACCATAAGCATTCCAAACTTACTACAAGCATCGGGCACAATCGGCAGAGCAAAACGGATGAATCCATATGCACCTAGTTTTAGGAGAATGGCAGCCAAGACAATGGACCCACCTGCTGGAGCTTCTGTATGGGCGTCTGGCAACCAAGTATGAACGGGGAACATAGGAATCTTGATTGCAAACCCAAGAAAGAATGCTATGAAAATAAGTGTTTGTGCCGTCATTCCCAATTTAAGCGCATAGAATGTTTCAATATTGAACGTGCCAGCCAGATAACCAAGGTATAAGAATGCGGCAAGCATCAGTACTGAGCCTAAAAAGGTATAGAGGAAAAATTTAATCGCTGCATAGACTCGATTATCTGAACCCCATATACCAATAATCAAGTACATTGGTATCAGTGTTGCTTCCCAGAAGATATAAAAAACGATGCCATCAAGCGCAGAAAAAACACCAACTAACAATCCTTGCATGATCAAAAATGATGCCATGTATTGAGCAATTCTTTTTTTAATGCTGTTCCAAGTAGCTAATATGACGATGAGATTGGTAAACACACTCAATACAATTAACAAAAGGGACAAACCATCAATTCCAAGGCTGTAGCGGATACCTAATGCAGGGATCCATGATATATCTTCGACATACTGCATCTTGTACGTACTGATATCAAAACCAGACATTAAGGGTACACATAAACACAAAGTAGCAAGCACCGTAAATAATGACAAGCAGCGTGTGGTGTTAGGCTTTTTATCATCTCCAGTAAGAGCGATAAACACACCGGCAACGATCGGCAACCAGATTAATAAATTGAGCAAATGATGCATACTCTCACCTTAACATATCTCTGGACAGAACCAGCAAACAGGCCGGTTCTATCTAATTAAATTTATACTCTGCACGAACAAGAAATTTTAATTCTAGCCAAGCAATAACCAGTAAAGAAACCCAAACAATCCAATGACCATGACAGCCACATAGTGATATAAATAGCCACTCTGAATGACGCGGCTTTTCAATGCAATCCATGCAACCGAACGTGCAGTGCCATTTACAAAGAAACCATCAATGATGTCTTGATCACCAACTCGATAAAAAAGTCGCCCCAAAGCCTTACTGCCGCGGACAAAGAAGAGATCATTGAATGCATCAAAACCGTATTTATTAACGAGCACTTGGTATGGCCAAGAAAAGAGTCTTGCCAAAGTTGCAGGCAACCAAGGCAGTGCAATATACCCGATATAAGCCAGCAAAACACCCCCAACAGTTATCCAGAATACGAATGAATGAAACGCGTGCAGCATTGATTCTACGGGCGAAACAACTTCGTGGGAGAGTTCGGCCAAAACATTATGATCTGGCATCACAAAGAGTGACGCGCTTAACAACGTTGGGTGGGAAAATAACATCGGCATGTACAATACAAACCCTAGTGCAACCGAAGGTATGGCCAAAATTACCAGCGGCAACCAAACCACCCAGGGTGACTCATGAACATGAGAAAACGTTTCGGCATCCATTCTAGGCTTTCCATGAAAGGTCATGAAAAATGAGCGGAAACTGTATAACGCTGTAACCATAGCACCGGCCGCCACACAAAAGTAGGCGTACGAGGCACCCGGAATGGCTGACAACTTAGCCACTTCAATGATGGTATCCTTAGAATAAAATCCGGCAAATGGTGGGATAGCACATAATGCAAGAGTCCCAATTAAAAAGGTAACATAGGTGATGGGCATTTTACGCCATAATCCACCCATTTTTCGCATATCTTGCTCATGATGCATGCCAACGATAACAGAGCCTGCGCCTAAAAATAATAGTGCTTTGAAACAGGCATGGGTTATCAAGTGAAAGATACCTGCGCTGTATGCAGAGGCACCCATTGCAACCATCATATAGCCCAGCTGGGACAAGGTAGAATATGCGACAACGCGTTTGATGTCATTCATGACTAACGCAAGAATTCCTGTGAACAAGGCGCCCGTTGCACCAATGACCAAGACCACGCTTAAGGCTGTGGTAGACAGCTCAATAACGGGAGAAATACGTGCCACCATAAACACGCCTGCTGTCACCATGGTTGCAGCGTGAATCAGTGCTGAAATGGGTGTAGGACCCTCCATCGATTCAGGCAGCCAAACATGTAATGGAACTTGGGCTGACTTCCCCATTGCGCCGACAAACAGCAATAAAGAGGTGACTGTTATCACCGACCATGGATGCCCGTCAAAAAGGCTAATCGTTTGGCCGACAAGACCATTGGCAGAACTGAATACAGTCGCGTAATCCAAGCTACCGGTATACGCCAATACAAGGCCTATTCCCAGCAGAAATCCGAAATCACCCACACGATTGACAATAAACGCCTTCATACTGCCTTGATTTGCAGATTCTCTGTGATACCAAAATCCAATTAACAGGTAGGATACAAGGCCCACACCTTCCCACCCAAAAAACAACTGGAGAAAGTTATTGGATGTAACTAAACACAACATCATGAAGGTGAATAAAGAAATGTAGCTGAAAAATCGCTGATATCCCTTATCTCCAGCCATATAGCCAATGCTGTAGATATGAACTAAGAGGGAAACAAATGTCACGGTTACCATCATGACTACAGTGAGAGGATCTATTAGAAAGCCTATGTGGAAAATATAGGGGAATAGATCACCACCGCTAGCCCAAGTATAAAGGTTTGTATTCACAATCGGCGCATGTCCAGACAGGACTGCAATGGCGACGACCACGGAAAGAGCAAACGAGACAGTCACGCCAGCTATCGTGACGCAGTGAGCTCCTACAGGCCCAATCTGATTTCGAAAAAAACCAGCTATAACAGCCCCCACGAAGGGTGCCAATACAATAATCAAACAATATTGCAAAATACTCACGTTGCTACCCTTTTAAATGATTCATCTTGTTCACATTAATGTTGCCCCGATTTCGATTGAGCAACAGCACAATAGCCAAACCAATTGCTGCCTCTGCTGCGGCAACGGTTAAGATAAAAAAGACAAAAATTTCGCCTGCGGTATCTCCATAATAATGCGAGAAGGCAACAAAATTGGTGTTAACTGCGAGCAACATTAATTCGATGCAGATGAGCAACAAAATTACATTTCGACGATTAATCAATATGCCTGCTAAACTCAAACCAAATAAAATGGCGCTTAATACAAGGTAGTTTGTTACTGGAATCATGGTTTCTCCGACTTCATTTGATGCAGCGTTACCCGATCTTCACGGCGCGTCATAATTTGACTAACAATGTTTTGGCGCTTGGAACGTATAGGCCCGCGGTGCACTAAAGTAATAGCAGCAATAATTGCAACAAGCAAAATCACAGCAGCCATTTCGAAAGCAAACACGTAATCAGTATACAAAACCATACCCAAAGCTTCCGTATCAGAGAGCTGATGAGTCAGCGCCCCTTGGGCTTTGATAACTGCAGGCTCTACGCCTGAACTAAAGATATCCTTAGGCAAGGCAACCATTAGTAGCCCTACTAGCAATGCTACTAAAATTAATCCAAACGGCAGATAACGTAGGAAATGTGTGCGCATGGATTCAATATCAATATTTAGCATCATGACCACGAATAAAAAGAGGGTCATCACCGCGCCTACATAGACCAAAATTAGAATCAATGCCAAAAATTCAGCGTTAACCAAGATCCAGAGTATTGAGCTAGAGAAAAAGGCTAGCACTAGAAACAAAACACAGCGTACAGGATTGTTTTGCGTAATCACCATCAAAGCGGAAATTACGGTCAAACCGGCAAACACGTAGAAAATTACTTGTAATAACAACTCATGCATTTTGTACCTCGTTAACGATAATTTTTATCAGCATCTCTATCAGCAGCTAACCGGGCTTCCATCATATCGCCTACAGCCAACAATTTTTCTTTAGTCATAATATTTTGACCGCGTTCACTAATGTGATAATGCTGAATAGGCGTAACTACGATTGAGTCAACAGGGCAAGACTCTTCACATAATCCACAATTAATGCACTTGAATGCGTCAATATCATATCTAGTGGTTCGGCGTGATCCATCCAATCGAGGTTCAGACTCAATGGTAATAGCCAGTGCTGGGCACACCGCCTCGCATAATTTACAGGCAATACAACGCTCCTCACCATTTGGATATCGTCTCAGCGCCAACATGCCGCGGAAACGAGGTGATATAGGTGTTTGCTCCTCTGGAAACTGTACGGTAATTTTTTTCTTAAAAAAATATTTACCCGTCACTTTTAGGCCGGCTAAAAGATCTAAAAAAAGAAAACTACGCAGGTAATGCCTTGTATATTCATATATTTTTTTCATTGAACCGCTCTTTATATTCATTTAGTCTTTTAACGGACCCCATGCACAACATCTCACGCAGTCTGTCCAAATAATTATGGACAACTATCCATTAAAACCATGGTTTAAGTTTAGCAAGAACCATCACACCAGTTACAATGACCCAAACGATAGTGACCGGTATTAACACTTTCCAGCCTAGACGCATGAGTTGATCATAACGGTAACGTGGGAAGGTTGCGCGCACCCATAAATACACAAACAGGAAAAAAGATATTTTAGCAAATAGCCAGACTACACCTGGAACAAAGAAAAAAATGTCATTCAAAACAGGGATGTTCTCAAAAGGCGACAACCATCCGCCTAGGAACAGTAACGCAGTAATGGTTGAAATCAGGACCATGCTGGCGTATTCAGCCATAAAAAATATTGCGAAACCAATTGCAGAATACTCAACATGGAAACCAGCTACAATTTCAGACTCGCCTTCTGCCATATCAAATGGTGCACGGTTAGTTTCTGCGATACCCGCAATCCAGAAGACCATAAATAAAGGAAACAGTGGAACAGCCCACCAGTGCCAAATACCACCCTGTTGAGCGAGCACAATACTGGTGATATTCATACTGCCTGACGCCAGTAAAACACCAACTAGAGCGAATCCCATAGCAATTTCATAAGATACCGTTTGTGCAGCACTTCGAAGCGCGCCTAGCATCGCGTATTTGGAATTTGATGCCCAACCAGCGATGATCACGCCATACACACCCAATGAACTGACCGCAAACAGATACAGCACACCTGCATCAATGTTTGCAAGAACCATTCCTTGTTGGAAAGGAACCACGGCCCAACCAGCAAGGGAAGGAGCAAGTGCAAAAAGAGGCGCGATGATAAACAAGTACTTGTTTGATCGTGTCGGAATAATTATTTCTTTGCTAATCAATTTAATGAGATCGGCAATTGGTTGCAGTAACCCTGCAATTCCGACTCGATTAGGGCCAATACGCACTTGCATAAAGCCAATTACTTTGCGCTCAGCAAAAGTAAGGTATGCAACAACTAGCAGTAGTGGAACCACTATCACGAGTATTTTAATAATCACCCAGAGCAAAATGCCAATGTTTTGTAGCATGTTTGTTACCTATCACTTAAGTGGAGCTAAGTTAACGTTAAATCATTACGACATCGTTGTTACTTCGTGCGCAAGGATGGCGTCACATTAATTGCAGCATACGAACAACCCAAATCTACCGTTTCAGGCATTGCATTTGCTACCCATATTACATCAGGTGCGATTCTTTCGTCGCATTTCAGCGGCAATGTTATCTCAATATTGCCTTGAGATACAGTGGCATAACCATCTAATTGAAGACGTTTTGCCGTTTCAGGGTGCACTCGTATGCAAGCCTCTTCTGCTGAACCGCAATTCTGCAATTCATTTGCATGCCTTACAATCGCATCTGTTCGATACAAAGGCCATTCGCCAACACGAATTAGGTCATCTCGAACTGCAGGCAGGCTTTCTGGGTAAAATGAGGTGTAATTCCCGCATTGCATCATGTTGTACTGTGTCTGAATTTCGCTAAGCACATCTCCTGTGGAAGCATACTCAAACCCATCCACATGCAATATATTCGCAAGAACTCGTAGAATTTTCCAACTTGGACGTGCTTCACCCGGAGGCGCAATGGCACCCTTTACTGTTTGCCAAAGTTTGTCGACATTAATGTATGTACCCGATGTTTCGGCGTAAAGGCCCATCGGTAAAATGACATTCGCGTAGTCTTGAATCGACTCATCATTCCATGCAGACATAACTACGACAAATTCAGCTGCCAGCATGGATTGTCTAGCGCAGTGTGGATTGGAGAAATCAAATCCAGGCTCAACACCCATCAGGAAATAACCTTTGAGTTTCGCATTAAGAGCAGCCTGCACATCTAAGCCCTCAGGATCAACCGTTTTTCCTGCAGCTGTGCGGTGAGGCAACATTCCTGCCATATGAGCGCCAGCACTATTCGCACCTGTTGTTAAACGAAGAACTCGAGCGCCACTGAGCTTTTCTAGCCAAGAAACCAATGTCCGTAGCAGTGCGGCTTGTGGGTGATTCTCACACAACGCACCAGTGACTATTACAGCCTGTGGTTGACGCAAGGCAGCGGCCATGGCCTGACTTGTTTCATCAGGGTGCAATCCAACCAATAATCGTTGCAATTGCTCAGGTAAGGCGCTTGAATCATCAACCAAAGCACGAACAAGCTTGGCAAATTGCAAGGGCATTTCCTGCGGTGAAACGACCGTTCTAGCTTTAACATTAAAATGATAAGAATAATCAACTGGGTTGATTGCGTAAATCAAGGCTCCATTTGTAAAGGCCTTACGGACTCGCACTCCAGCGAGTGGGACTTCTCGATCAACATTACAGCCTAACAATAAGATAGTTTGTTGGTTTTCTAGATCTGCGTACGCGAGCGAGCTTGACGGCATAACGGGTTGATTACTTTGATCTCTAAAATCAGTTTGTTGCAGTCGATGATCAAGGTTGTTGACTCCCAAACCACGCATCAATTTTTGCAGCAAGTAAAATTCTTCTAATGTAGAAGATGAGGAGGCAAAGGCAGCCACTTGTTCTGGTCCATGCTGCTTGATGACTCGACTCAAACCCATTGCAGCAAATTTAAGTGCTGTTTCCCAATCAACGGTTTCCCACTGACCATCTCGCTTGATTTTAGGCTGAGTAGCACGTAATGGACTATTTAGGCCAAGATAGCTAAATCGATCTCTATCAGATAACCATGTTTCATTAATCGATTCGTGCTCTTTCGGAACAACGCGCATCAATTTATCGCGCCGTACGTGTAAATAGACATTAGAGCCTAAACAATCATGCGGAGCAACACTATCATGCTGCGTCATCTCCCAGGCTCTAGCCGTGTATCGGTACGGTTTTGATGTTAAAGCACCGACGGGACACAGATCAATGACGTTTCCTGACACCTCTGACGTAATGCTGTGCTTGACATAGGTGCCAATGTGCATGTTTTCACCGCGGTTCAAACCACCTAGTTCAGGTAATCCCGCGACTTCATCACCAAAGCGAACGCAGCGTGTGCAGTGAATACAACGGGTCATTTCCATGGAAATAAGTGGCCCAATATCATCGCTCTCAACTGCACGTTTAGCTTCATGATATGAAGAATGATCACTGCCATAACCCATTGAAACATCTTGAAGTTCACACTCACCGCCTTGATCGCAAATTGGGCAATCTAAGGGGTGATTAATTAACAAAAACTCCATGACAGCTGCTTGAGAATGCAGGGCTTCTTTAGATTTTGTGAATACTTTCATTCCATCAGTAATGGGCGTTGCACAAGCTGGAACTGTTTTTTTATTATTTTCAACACTTACCAAGCACATGCGACAATTTGCCGCTACAGACAGTTTTTTATGGTAGCAGAAACGAGGAATATGAATACCCTGCTCATCGGCAACTTCGATGATCATTTTTCCATTTTCCACTTCAATCGTTTTGCCGTCGATTTCAATGATGGCCATTGTTAAACCTTATTATTATGCTTAATAAAAGAATCAAACTCATGATAAAAATGTTTGACGAAACTTTGTACTGGCCAAGCCGCTGCTTCGCCAAGTGCGCAAATGGTACGGCCTTCAATGCTGTTAGCCACATTTACCAATTTTTCTATATCGCCTCGTTCACCATGCCCTTCTTTAATGCGATGAAGCAAACGCACCAGCCAACCGGTACCTTCGCGACACGGCGTGCACTGGCCACAAGACTCATCCATATAGAACTCGGAAATACGGTACAGCGCGTTCACCATGCAAGTCGTTTCATCCATGATAATTACTGCACCTGAACCTAGACCTGAGCCAGCTTTTTGGATACTGTCGTAATCCATGTCCAAGCCCATCATTACATCGCCAGGAATGACCGGCATTGATGTTCCGCCTGGAATTACGGCTTTGATTCGCCGCCCATCACGCATGCCACCAGCTAATTCAAGTAGTGTTTTAAACGGCGTACCGAGTGGGATTTCGAAATTCCCAGGGTTATTAACATGTCCGCTAACACTAAAACATTTAGTGCCACCGTTATTGGGTTTGCCCTGTTTTAAAAACCACTCGCCACCTTTTTCCATGATGACTGGAACAGACGCGAAGGTTTCTGTGTTATTAATTGTTGTGGGCTTGCCGTACAGTCCATAGTTAGCAGGAAAAGGAGGCTTGAAACGAGGTTGACCTTTTTTTCCTTCTAGAGAGTTCAGCAGCGCTGTTTCTTCTCCACAAATATACGCACCTGCACCAAGGTGATTAAATAGATCAAAATCAATCCCAGAACCCAATATATTCTTTCCTAGCAATCCGGCTGCGTAGGCTTCACGAAGTGCTGCTTCTGTGCGTTGAAAAGGCTCCCAAAACTCACCGCGGATATAGTTGTAACCAACTGTAGCGCCGATTACATAACCTGCAATGGCCATGCCTTCAATCAGTTGATGAGGGTTATATCTGAGGATGTCTCGATCTTTACATGTGCCTGGTTCACCTTCATCAGAATTGCACACCACATATTTTTGAACAGGGGCATTTCGATTCATGAAACTCCATTTAAGTCCTGTAGGAAAACCTGCGCCCCCCCGGCCTCGCAATGCAGATAGCTTTAATTCGTCGATAATTTGTTGCGGTGGTGTCTGTTCTTTTAAAATACGTCGTAATGAACTATATCCGCCAACGCTTTCATACGTGGCCAGTGACCACGGATCCGGTAGATGTAATGTTCTATAACAAACTTGATTCAACTCAACCATAATATTGGCCTCTGTACCTGTAATAGCATTCTCAATGTAACGCTTCGTGTGTATGTAGAGATCACGTTTAGTGAAGCGCAACCTGCATTTGTTAACCGATTGTGTATCTGTTTACCCTAAGTTCTTACGTATACTGCTCCAATACGGTATCAATTTTTTCAGGCGTAAGTTTTTCATGATAATCCTTATCCACTTGCATCATCGGCGCATTAACGCAAGCGCCTAAACATTCAGCTGTTCGAATAGTGAATCGTCCATCACAGCTTGTTTCACCTAATTTGATATCGAGTTTTTTCTCTAAGTGTTGTATAACTGCGTCTGAATCACGTAAAAGACATGAAATACTAGTACATACATTAATTGTATGACGACCTACTGGCTTTTGTTCATACATGCTATAGAATGTTGCGACTTCATAGACGCTAATGGCAGGCATCTCGAGGTATTCGGCAACCGCATCCATTGCCTGTGATGTCAAGTAGTTATTTTCTGCCTGCACCACCATGAGGGCTTCCATCACTGCGGATTGTTTCTCATCAACTGGATACTTGGCGATCCATTCATCTATGCGCTGCACGCCGGCCGCACTGACAAATTGGTGGATCAGTTTTACTGAGTTCTCAGACATACTTGTAACCTTTAAACAAATTATTGTCGTGCTTCACATTAACCTTCGAAGCAAGAATAACGAGGTCTATCGATCGACCTCACCAAATACAATATCCTGACTCGCTAAAATGGCAACTGCATCTGCCAACATGTGGCCTTTGACCATCGCATCCAAGCTTGACAGGTGAGCAAAGCCCGGCGCACGAATTTTCATACGATAAGGTTTGTTTGCTCCGTCAGATACCATGTAAATTCCAAACTCACCTTTGGGCGCCTCAACAGCACTATAAATTTCTCCACGTGGTAAGCTGAAACCTTCGGTAAATAACTTGAAATGGTGGATCATGGCTTCCATGTCATTTTTCATGTCTACGCGCGATGGTGGGGAAATTTTATGATCATCCAGCTTAACAGGACCTGGATTCACTCTCAGCCAATCGATACATTGTTTAATGATTCGGTTCGATTGACGCATTTCTTCCACACGAACTAAGTAACGATCGTAGCAATCACCATTTGTCCCAACTGGAATATCAAATTCTACTTTGTCATAAGCGGCATAGGTTTGTTTTTTGCGCAAATCCCACGCTATGCCCGAACCTCTTAGCATTGGACCAGAAAAACCCCACTGCAGTGCCTCTTCGGGGGAAACTACCCCAACATCTACTGTGCGCTGTTTCCAAATTCGGTTTTCTGTCAAAAGCGTTTCGTACTCATCAACGCACTTTGGGAAACGTTCTGTAAATGATTGAATAAAATCGAGCAAGCTTCCGTGACGATTGGCATTCATTGCTTCAACTTCACGTTCATTGTGCCATCTAGACGGTTTATATTGAGGCATGCTGTCTGGCAAATCACGGGCTACACCACCAGGTCGATAATACGTGGCGTGCATACGTGCACCGGATACTGCTTCGTAGCAATCAAACAACGCTTCTCGTTCACGGAAGCAATATAAAAACACCGTCATTGCCCCGATATCAAGCGCCGTAGCGCCTAACCACAACAAATGGTTTAATATGCGTGTAATTTCATCAAAAAGGGTTCTGATGTATTGTGCTCTTAAAGGCGCTTCAACACCCAATAACCCTTCAATAGCACGAACGTAGGCATGCTCATTGCACATCATGGACACATAGTCCAGTCGGTCCATATAACCTATGTTTTGTAAATAAGGCTTGGTTTCAACTAATTTTTCTGTGGCACGATGCAATAATCCAATATGCGGATCAGCTCGAACGATTGTTTCACCTTCCAATTCAAGGACCAAGCGCAATACACCATGTGCTGCTGGATGTTGTGGACCGAAATTCAACGTATAATTTTGTAACTCAATCATGAGCAAGCGCCCTCTGGAGAATGACTGTAGCGATTATCTGTGCGTATAACTTTGGGTACGGATACTCTAGGTACGATATCCACTGGCACGTAAATCACTTTTTTCAGCAATGCGTCATAACGCATTTCAACGTGACCACTAAGAGGGAAGTCTTTTCGGAACGGATGACCGATGAAGCCGTAATCGGTTAAAATTCGTCGCAGATCAGGATGCCCTTCAAATAATACACCATATAAATCATAGGCTTCTCGTTCAAACCAATTAGCGCCTTTCCAAATATCATGCACTGAAGGTACGATCGGTGTTGCTTCATCAACAAATACCTTAACTCGAAGGCGATGATTCATGGTCGTTGACAGTAAATGATAAACGACAGCAAAACGTGGTTTATCCAAAGCACAGGCCTTTGTTGCTTGGCGTTCAACACCGCGGGAAAACCCATTTTCAGATGCAGTGTTGGTTTCCCAGTCATAAACACCATATAAAAGATAATCGACCGCGCAAAGGTCTATCAATTGATCGAAGGCAAACGACTGATTATCACGCAACTGAAATAAAACTTCCTTTAGTAGGTTTAGCTCACACTCTACCGTTACTTCATTGAAAGCGGTATTGATGGACACGAGTGAGTCCGCTAGTTGAGAACGTAGTTGTTCGGCCAAATTTTCTTGTTTTGTCATCACATAGCCTCAGACTTCAATTATCGCTTTACGTTTGATCTTATTCTGTAGCTGAATAATACCGTATAACAACGCTTCTGCTGTAGGTGGGCAACCAGGCACATATACATCGACGGGAACGATTCGATCACATCCACGCACTACTGAATAGGAGTAATGGTAATAACCACCGCCGTTTGCACAGGACCCCATGGAAATAACCCATCTTGGTTCTGCCATCTGGTCATATACTTTGCGAAGAGCCGGAGCCATTTTGTTACACAAAGTACCAGCAACTATCATGACGTCAGATTGGCGCGGACTTGGACGAAAAATAATTCCAAAACGATCGAGATCGTAACGTGCGGCACCAACGTGCATCATTTCTACGGCACAACACGCCAAGCCAAATGTCATTGGCCACATGGAGCCACTTCGTGCCCAACCAACAAGCTTTTCAACTGACGTTGTAGCGAAACCACTTTTCTGCAATTCTGCAGCAGGCATCATTCCCATTCCAATGCTCCCCGCTTCCACTCATATATAAAACCAATTACTAGCAAACCAAGAAACATCATCATGGCAGAAAATCCAAACCAACCGATTTTACGTAGGACGATAGCCCAAGGAAAGAAGAATGCTGTTTCAAGATCAAAGATAATAAACAGGATAGCGACCAAGTAAAATCGCACGTCAAATGGAATACGTGAGCTCTCAAAGGCAGGAAAGCCACACTCATAAGGGGAGTTTTTTTCAGCATCAGGTTTATGCGCCGAGAGTAGTGAACCCGCTCCTAGCATAACTAGGCCTAAGGCCAAGCCGACGATAATAAAAACGAGAACAGGTAAATATTGTGATAGCATCATGTCACATTGCTCGTATAGTTTATTTTTTAATTGGTGCCGAAGGCCGGACTCGAACCGGCACAGCTTTACGCCACCGCCCCCTCAAGACGGCGTGTCTACCAATTCCACCACTTCGGCATATTCTTATTGTTTTCCACTATCAACCGGCACAGGAATATTACTCACTGGTGCACTGGTTTGTTGAGGGACAACACTTTGGTCTGCGGCATGATACTGACTCGCGACCATGGCTGACAACAGCACGCTGGTGACAAAAAAAGTCAGTGCGAGCCCGCCAGTCAATTTAAACAAAAAGCTCCCTGTACCTTGACTACCGAATACTGTGTTTGAAGCACCTGAGCCGAACGCGGCGCCAATGTCTGCGCCTTTTCCATGCTGAATAAGTACCAGACCAATTATGGTTATAGCAACAAGCACATGAATAATTAATAACAATTGATACATTTTACAATTTCCACAAATTGTCGTGCATTCAACGATGCACCACCAATCAATCCACCATCAACATCTGGCATCGCAAAAAGCGCGTGCGCATTGTTTTCGTTTACACTGCCACCATATATAATTGGCAACTTTTGAGCACTATCACGATCTACTTTGGCAATCAGGTCACGTATGTACACATGTACCGCCTGAACTTGCTCTGGTGTAGCGGTTTGCCCTGTACCTATTGCCCATACGGGTTCATAGGCTACCACACATCGATCAAAACAGTCTTTTCTTGAGCCCGTTACAGCAAGCAATTGCTTTGCTAAAACTTGCTCTGTTAAACCTTGCTCTCGCTCGGATAATGTCTCTCCGATGCAAAGAACGGGTATCATACCATGATCTTTTACGTGGTGGAATTTTTCTGCAACAAATTTTTCATCTTCATGAAATAAACATCTACGTTCTGAGTGTCCAACCAAAACATACTGACAACCATATTCTTTTAACATCGGCGCCGACACTTCGCCTGTATAGGCTCCTGTGTTTTTTGGGTACACATTTTGCGCACCCCAAGCAATTTTACTATCCGTTAATTGTTGACTTACATGAGGCAAATAAACTACAGGAGGAACTACAACACAGTCAGCCCCTACTTCCTCAGGCATTATGGCAATCATTTCGATGAGCAATGCGTCAATCTGAGCAATAAGTCCGTTCATCTTCCAGTTTCCCATCACCAATTTCTTGCGCACACAGACTCCTTGAATTATTTGATGTTATAACTATACATGATCCATTGGAAAACACATATCCTCATCCGACAGACTACTCATATCGCTCTGGACTTCGTCATTTTCTGACAAATCCTCATTGTTTATCACGGCCTTGAAGCTTCCTGCTCGAGCAAGTTGTTTCATAATGCTAGCCTCAATGAGTAACGATAAACCTATATGGAGTGGGTCATTGATTTCTGATAACGTCTGTTTTTCTTCTTTAATTTTAAATTCTATCTCTGATTGTTTTTTGAGCAACGCTTTCATTTTATCTTTTGAATCAGCCCAAAACGGTGATTGTGCTTTGTGCTGAATACGCAGTACATCTGGTTTCCTTTTCCACTTATTTTTCAATATTCCTATTTCAGCAGTTACTTTCGATAAATTATCTTCCAATTCACGAATATTTTCCTCATACATTGATCTGCATTGCTCAATGGCTGATATTCTAGACTCGGCTTTAGACTGGTTACCCTTGGATCTCAGTGATGACACAAAGAACATACAACACTCTTTTTAGTAATAAAGACGGCATTATACATTAAATCAACGCAGTTTTGTGTATTTTTGGACGAAATTGATCTCCTTAAAAATATTCTAATGATTGCCATTTTCACATTTTGCATTCAAACTCATAACTTAACATTGAACAAAGAGGACTCGTGATGAAAAAATGGGGAATAGTAGTATCAATAGTATTCACATTGCTGTTGCCGCATACAGTTATAGCCCAACAACAAAGTTGGAACAGTTGGGTTGCGCAAGTCAGGCAAGAGGCTTTAGCACAAGGGATATCACCTAGCGTATTTGACGCAGCGTTTGCTGACGTCCATGAGCCTAGCAAACAAGTTAAGGGGCTAGCTCGTTCTCAACCTGAAGGTCGATTGACCTATTCCAAATACCTTCATTCTCGTGTTGACGCTTATCGCATCGCCATAGGTCGTAAGGAATATAAAAAAAATCAAGCTCTGTTAGACAAAATAGGTAAAGAGTATGGTGTTGATCCCTGCTTTATTGTCTCTTTTTGGGGGCTAGAAACCAGCTATGGCAGTTACATGGGGAACTTCCCTGTGGTTAAATCCTTGGCTACGCTGGCATATGACTCAAACCGGCCTGCATTTTTCCGTAAAGAATTATTTTTAGCGCTGAAGATTTTAAATGACGGCCACGTCACTATGGATAAATTCAAAGGGGAATGGGCTGGAGCTTCCGGACAACCTCAATTTCTGCCATCCAGTTGGGTAAAATATTCTGTTGACTATGATGGTGATGGGCATAGAAACATATGGACTTCTTTACCAGACGTATTTGCCTCAATTGCTAATTACATGAAGCTAAATGGCTGGCAAACGGGTGAGCCGTGGGCTGTTTATGTTAAATTGCCACAAAATTTTGATACATCGCTTGAAGGAAAATCGATTATCAAGCCAGTGAGTGAATGGAATGCTATGGGGGTTCGCACTGAAGGTGGCCAACCACTGCCTTATCAAAACCTACAGGCGAGTATTGTGCAACCAAATGGTGGCCCTGTGTTCTTAGCGTATCCAAATTACCGGATGATTCTTCATTATAATAATTCCATTTATTATGCTGGAGCCATTGGTTATTTGGCCGACAAAATCGCGCAGCGTGAAACAAAGTAATGGATTTCCTGGATAAAACAGCTAGCTTAACTCCGTCGGCACATCGCGTTATTTGTGATAGCGCGACGGAGTACCCACATAACGGCATCTATAATTCCGTCGTTACACAAGGCACCTATTTGTGTAGACGTTGTGGTTTAGCTTTGTTTCGAGCCAGCAGCCAATTTGCTTCAGGGTGTGGTTGGCCCAGTTTTGATGAGGAACTGCCTGATGCAATAAAAGAAATTACGGACCCTGATGGTCAGCGCACAGAAATTAGGTGTCGCCGTTGCGACGCTCATTTGGGGCACGTTTTTATCGGTGAACACATGACGGAGAAAAATCGCCGCCATTGTGTGAACTCAGTATCAATTGATTTTGTTGAAGACAACACAGTTATTAACACGGAAGAAGCCATTTTGGCTGGCGGATGTTTTTGGGGGGTAGAACATTACTTAACTCTTCTTCCTGGAGTCTTGAACGTGGACGTCGGGTATTCTGGCGGAACAAGCATCAATCCAACGTATGACGAGGTATGCAAAGGCGACAGTGGTCATTATGAAGTTGTGCGCGTTATTTTTGATACGAGTAAAACGTCATACAGCGCAATTGTCAGACGCTTTTTTGAGATTCATGACCCCACTCAACACAGGGGACAGGGCCCCGATATAGGGCATCAATATCAAAGTGCTGTGTTTTATTATAATCAGCAGCAGCTCTCTGACGCTGAGTGTTTAATAGAGCAATTAACACAACGGGGTTTTGA
The DNA here is from genome assembly GCA_947477015.1 of Legionellaceae bacterium. Classification (GTDB taxonomy): domain Bacteria; phylum Pseudomonadota; class Gammaproteobacteria; order Legionellales; family Legionellaceae; genus DDPF01. The sequence goes on along the minus strand of CANJSM010000008.1, from coordinate 6,650 downwards.
TGTAGCTACACGACTACTTCCGGCTAAACCCTTTTGGATTGCTGAGCCGTATCATCAGCATTATTACGCTAAATCTGGAAAACAACCTTATTGCCATCAGCCCGTAGAACGATTTTCCAACTAAAACTCTGAACTAGGGCTTGTTGACATTTCAGATCTCGACGTCGCGGGACGTAGGCCTTCGGAAGATGAATTGCCAACACGCCCTAGATACATCCTTTGGTCAAGGGTAGGATTATCTGTAAATTACACCTTATGACATCAGTTTTTTGTTTGAAATACGTTTTTTCTATCCTAGCCGCGACCTTCAGGGAATGGAGCATTGTGAACCATCAAACTTTTCCGCTCCCTGACGGTCGCGGTTCGGATAGATCGATTATAAATGCGTTTACCTTCGAGATCATGCTGTCGCGTGCGGCTTATTATCATTTATGATAAAATGTTGATATCAAATTTTAGACAAGAGCTTGCACACCATGACATCCATCAAGTCACCTGAACAAATTGAGAAAATGCGTACTGCCGGTCGCTTAACGGCAAAAGTACTTGAAGCAGTTACTGAGATCATCAAACCGGGTATAACCACGCTGCAAATTGATGAGTTCTGTGAAGACTATATTCGCAATACTTTGCATGCCATCCCAGGCAGCAAGGGGCAATATGGCTTTAGGCATTCAGTGAATACATCACTGAATGATGTCATTTGTCATGGTGCACCTTCTGCCACCCAGATTTTAAAAAATGGTGACATTGTTAACGTCGATATTACCGTGATCAGTGAAGGATACTATGGTGACAGCAGCAAAATGTTTTGCATTGGCACGGTTCCTACCCACGCGCAACGTCTAGTTGATGTCACACAGCAGTGCCTTTATCACGGCATTGCTGTAGTCAAACCAGGTGCTACATTAGGCGACATCGGCCACGCCATTCAGAAGCATGCAGAAAAAAACAACTATACTGTCGTGCGTGAGTACTGCGGCCATGGTATAGGCACAAAAATGCATGAAGATCCGCAAGTCATGCATTATGGAACACCAGGTACCGGGATTGTTTTACAAGAAGGCATGACCTTTACCATTGAACCTATGATTAACCAAGGCCGTGCTGAAATGAAGCACCAAAAAGTGCGTACTATGGCCAAAGATGGATGGGACTGGGATATTGCGCGAACAAAAGATCGCAAGTTATCTGCTCAATGGGAGCATACTCTACTAGTGACAAAAACAGGCGTTGAAGTGTTGACCCTGCGAGAAGAAGAAAAAGAAGTCCTTGGACACTCGTAAATCAGACATTAAAGCTATATCGCCCTAAGCCGATACTAAAGATAGATGATCCATCTTGGAGTATCGGTGAACAAAATTGCAAAATTTAACATTGGCGATTTGGTCATGCATAATCGTCAAGGCTATCGAGCGGTCGTGGTAGACATTGATCCGATTTTTCAAGCGTCAGGGCGCTACAACCCTCAAGCGTGCAAACGAGAATTTTCTCTACGTAACCCATGGTATCGCTTGCTGGTTGATGGGAGTAGCCAAATGACCTACGTTGAAGAACCTCTGTTAACACATGATCCCTCTCAACAACTCATTGAGAATCCCAATGTGAGTCAGTACTTGATTCAGCATGATGGGAGCTACTCCACTTGTGCTCGTCGCCATTAAACCTCACATGCGTGCAAGGTAAACCAACAATGCAACAAACCCAATCAACACTAATGCTAACACTCCCATCGTTGAAAAACTTTTAGTTAAGTTTTCACGACTAAACTGCTCCGGGCGTCCTTTGATACTTCGATAAATCACCCAGACAATCATTGCTGCGCCGATTAAGGCCAATATTTGGTAAAATGTTTCCACAAAAAACTCCTATTTATTCACTGTAAACGCATCAGAAAACATGTTTTCAGGCAAACCGCCATTGGCAACCAATGTATCACGGATACTAAAGGCCATGTCAAAAGGACCGCTGATCACAATCTGCCATTGATGGAGATCAAGTGCATGTCGCTCCAACACCATGTCAGCAAGAGTCATCGAATTATTTTCTGATAACAGTGAAAAATAACTAAAATGTTTAAGGTGAGACTGCCAATACAAGACCTTATCATCCATGTACAAGTCACTTTGTGAGCGAGCACTCCAAAATAACTCCACAGGACGCGACTCACCATCGGCTAACAATTGCTCAATCATCGCTTTAATGGGTGCGAACCCCGTTCCCCCTGCAATACACAAAATAGGCTTCTTAGGATGCAATTGGCTGACATTACAGTCCCCCATCGGCAACTGAATAGTCACTACTCCCAATCGTTTAATCTCGGCAAACAGCGGTTGATTATAAGGATTATCTTTGCTGTGACGAATGTGTAACTCATACTGATGGGAACCAAGTGGTGCGTTGGCTATTGAGTAACTGAAGGCTTCTTTGTCATGAATAATTTGCAAATATTGACCCGCTTGATAATCAATATAGACATCTGGTTTAAGAATTAATTGCATAATACTATTTGTTAGCGGTGTAATACTGACAACACGTGCTTGCATTTTCATTCGAGCCCCAAGTCAGACCAATACCCATCAACCCGTTGCAGGACGTCTTTGCTCATGGCAATAGACCGTCCCCATTCTCGTTGTGTTTCCCCTACCCATTTGCTGGTCGCATCCATTCCCATTTTAGAGCCGAGTCCCGAAACGGGGGATGCGAAATCCAGATAGTCGATTGGCGTATTATCAATCATGACCGTGTCTCGCATTGGATCCATGCGCGTCGTCATCGCCCAAATGACGTCCTGCCAATTGCGAGCATCGATGTCATCATCACAGACTATAACAAATTTTGTATACATGAATTGTCGTAAAAAAGACCACACAGCCATCATGACACGTTTTGCATGCCCGGGATATTGTTTTTTAATCGTCACCACGGCTAATCGATAAGAGCAGCCCTCTGGCGGCAAATAAAAATCAACGATTTCTGGAAACTGTTTTTGCAATAAAGGAATAAACACTTCATTCAAAGCAAGTCCTAAAATAGCAGGCTCATCGGGCGGACGACCAGTATACGTGCTGTGATAAATCGGATTGTCACGATGGGTCATGCGCTCTACGGTAAAAACAGGAAAGGACTGGACTTCATTATAATAACCGGTGTGATCACCAAATGGACCCTCAGGGGCTTCAACACCCGGTTCTAAATAGCCTTCCAAAATAATTTCAGCACTGGCTGGAACATGTAAATCAGAACCAATGCAACGGGTCAGTTGCGTGCGTTGACCACGCAACAGGCCTGCAAATGCGTATTCCGAGAGCGTATCGGGAACAGGCGTCACAGCCGCCAACAAAGTAGCAGGATCAGCGCCCAGTGTCACAGCCACCGGAAATCGCTCACCGGGATGTTCTTGTTGCCACGATTGATAATCCAATGCGCCGCCGCGATGAGAAAGCCATCGCATGATCAGTTTATTTTTACTGAGTACCTGTAGGCGATAAATGCCCATATTTTCTCGGGTCTGATGAGGCCCTTTGGTCGTCACCATGCCCCAAGTGATCAAAGGTGCGGCATCATCAGGCCAACATGTTTGTACTGGCAGTGAATTCAAATCCACTTCATCGCCTTCAAAAACATGGGTTTGACAGGGCGCACTACTGACGTATTTCGGCGCCATATTCAACGCTTGTTTGAGCAACGGCAATTTACTGAATGCATCTTTAAAGCCTTTCGGTGGATCAGGCTCTTTTAAAGCGGCCAGTAATTTTCCCACTTCCCTCAAGGCCGCCAAGGATTCTTCACCCATACCAAGAGCCACTCGCTCTGTCGTACCAAATAAATTAGTGAGTACAGGGGTGTCATAACCGGTTGGATTCGTAAACAACAGAGCAGGCCCACCAGCTCTTAACACTCGATCACTGACAACGGTCATTTCAAGATTAGGTGAGACGGGGTGGTCAATACGTCGCAACAAGCCGCGTGTTTCAAGTTGGGCAATAAAATCGCGCAAATCTGCATATTTCATGAGGAATAATATCTAATAAAGATGAATAGGCTGATTATGGCACATTATCCTTAGCCTAGGTTACTCGACTTTAGGCATTTTTATAATCGTCCGTTGAAATAACGTCTATTTTTAATCAAAAATAAATAGTTGTACTATAATTAGATTAACTGAACAGTTAACAAGGAGAATAACATGACTATTCCATTCAATCGGAATCGAATAAGCCTGAAAGAAAGACTGCACGAGGCTGCTAAAACAAACATCGATGAGTTAGGTAACCCTAATCAAACGTTTTCACCAGAGGCATGTCAGCGCGATTTAAAAGATATAGCCGTTTACATCGACAAAAGCCGCACCTATCTGGAACGAGTCAGATCGAAATGTTATGCTATGATAGATAGCCAACTAGCAGATACAACTTGCGCTATTGTTGACGACAGTTTAGACAAGTATCGCGGCATTTTATTCGAGTCCCCCTCTAAATTTCTTAAAAAAGCTTATACCGTACAAACGTTTCACCAAAATGAGAGTGAAAATATCAATCGCTACCAACAATACATTTATGTTGGCAAGCAGTTTGCTTTCTACTGTGAAAAGCCAGAAGTTCAATTAACACCAGAGCAAAAATTGTTGAACGATGTAGGCACCGTCACTGCTGCAATAAATAACCTGATAAGCCAAATGAATCGAATTGAGAGTGCAATTAAATCGATTACTAAAGATACCGATAATGATGACTATACAAGGATATTTGGGCTTATAGATCAAATCCCGATTGCAATACAAGTTCTTACCGACGAAGTTGTTGCTGATAAACCCAATATATTAAACTCGAAGGGAGGCTTCTTAACCAATCTATATGATGATCTGCTTGCAATGCTTGAACGGTTTGTAGCGTTTTGTAGTAAATGGATCAGACCCAATAATGAGCCCGTAATAAGTGGCGACGTGGGGTCTCATGAGGAAATTGAAATGACGACGCCTACCATAGGAAAAGGATCATAGTTCTTCGAGTAACTGCTCGACCCGTCCGTCATCCTGACGAAGCACGTTCAGGATGACGCAGGTGCGGTTTGAACAAATCAGATTAAATAATGCGTTATTCCTGACGCTTCATTGCATCAAAAAATTCAGCATTGGTTTTGTGATTTTTCATGCGCTCAAGCAAGAATTCAATCGCATCACACTCATCCATTGATTGCAGAATTTTACGTAAAATCCATCCACGATGAAGTTCTTCTGGGCTAACCAACAGATCTTCACGACGAGTACCTGAACGATTAATATTGATAGCTGGGAACACTCGACGCTCAGCAATGCTGCGGCTTAAGTGAATTTCCATGTTACCTGTTCCTTTGAACTCTTCGTAAATCACTTCGTCCATTTTCGAACCGGTGTCTACCATTGCGGTTGCAATGATAGTTAAACTACCACCTTCTTCAATATTTCGTGCAGCACCATAGAGACGTTTGGGGCGTTGCAATGCATTGGCATCCACACCACCTGTCAGCACTTTACCTGATGAAGGAACCACAGTATTGTATGCACGCGCCAGACGTGTAATCGAGTCAAGTAAAATCACTACGTCACGTTTGTGTTCAACCAAGCGTTTGGCTTTTTCAATCACCATTTCAGCCACTTGCACGTGACGAGTAGCAGGCTCATCAAATGTACTGGCAACGACTTCGCCTTTAACAGAGCGACGCATTTCAGTCACTTCTTCTGGCCGTTCATCAATTAAGAGCACTATCAGGAAGCAATCGGGGTAATTTTTCTCAATTGAATGCGCAAGGTTTTGCAGCATCAATGTTTTACCCGCTTTTGGAGGTGCAACAATCAAACCACGCTGACCACGACCAAAGGGTGCGCACAAATCAACGACTCGAGCCGTTAAATCTTCTGTACTGCCATTGCCTTGTTCCATCACCAGTCGTTTGGTTGCAAACAAAGGAGTCAGGTTTTCAAATAAAATTTTTCGTTTTGCACTTTCTGGCGAATCAAAATTAATCTGATCCACTTTTAACAACGCAAAATAACGCTCGCTGTCTTTTGGAGGACGAATTTTACCCGAAATGGTGTCACCTGTTCGTAAGCCAAAGCGTCTGATTTGACTAGGAGAGACATAAATATCATCAGGACCAGCTGTGTATGAACTATCTGGTGAACGTAAAAAGCCAAAGCCATCCGCCAAAATTTCGAGGGTACCATCACCATAAATATCCTCTCCTTTTTGGGCATGGCCTTTAAGAAGAGCAAAGATGATGTCTTGTTTGCGCATATGGGAGGTGTTTTCACCTTGGTCTTGCATCATATTGACTAGATCAGCAATAGGTAATTGCTTAAGTTGACTAAGATTCATGCTTCTCACTTGATGTGTAGGTTATGTTGAAATGGGTGTCCAGAATAGTTACCTTGGGAGTGGCAATTGAATTGCCTGATAGTATCTTTAATTTAAAAAGAGTACTACATTGAAGAAATAGCCTAACATATTTTTTTATTATAAACAACTAGGGACTGTTTAGACTCCACGGCTGTCGCATTAAAATTTGATCAACCTGCCGTAGGTTGGGCCTTGGCCCAACAATAACGTATTAAAATCCACAGTTGCAGAAAAAATCCTTGTCGAAATACAGTTATTAGATCTAACCTGTGC
>CANJSM010000007.1 GCA_947477015.1 Legionellaceae bacterium | reverse complement strand
CTTTTGCGATAAGTATGCCTTGATCATAAAAAGCACAAGGGTTCGGGGTCAGGTCTTGACCTGTGCCTTTTGCGATAAGTATGCCTTGATCACATGAGTAAATTAGTTGAGTGTAGCCGTGCTACACAGGTTCGGGGTCACCCATTAGCAGAAGAGGGTTTTCGTGCACTTTCTAATAAAAACTACATAGAGGATATAGCATGTGAGCATGTGAGCATGTTTATATTATGGTCGCGTGACAAACATCTGGGCTCTGTCGGGTTTCTAGTGGATCAGTTTATGTCAGAGGGCTGGTGTATGCATATTTTCTCGGCTATCAGAATAGGTCATAAACCCAACCCCTTTATTGTACCGATGGGCAAAAACAATCGATGATCATTTGCCGGGAACGGTATAAAACCAAAATGCTTGTAAAAATTCACGGAAATCGCATCTTTGGCATCAACAATGACCGCAACAATTCCAATTTGATGGCTTACAGCAAGACTTCGCTTAAGTGAATCCATCAACAGTAACGCACCAATCTTTTTACCCTTCATGTTTTCATCTACGGCTAATCGTCCCAACAATATTCCAGGTAAAACCGGATATCTTGGCAATTTTTTGGCTAACTCAGTGGGTAGCTCGCCAGGGAATATTCCAATTGATGAAATCGTATAAAATCCTGAAACATGGTCGGAGTCCTGCTGTGTCAATACATATGTAATTGCAACATTCTTGTTACTATCTTGACTAGCTTGTATTTTGAGATACTGATCCAGTGCTTGAGTTCCACAGGAAAACAAATTTTTATTATGTTTCTTATCCAATTGCTCAATTCGATATTTAGGTGAAAGTGCGCTTGTCTCTGTCATTTAGATTCAACGTCCTTCTTGTACTGTTCGACTGCCCTCAATAGATTGTTTGATACTTTCGGTGGAGCTAACAACGCTTGAATAAAAACATCACGATCAACCGCTGTCAAATGCAATTGCTGATACTCTTGTATTACACGAACGGCCGCCTCGCATGCTGAATTAATAACGAAGTCGGTAAGTGTGCGGCCAGATAATTCAGCGGCATTTCTAAGTAAATTCTTTTTGTCTGCACTAATTCGTGCTTCAAGGCGTTCTGTATCTTGGCTGTGTTTAATTGCTGGTTGTCCCATAATGGTCACCTATGTTGATACTCTTGATTTAAGTATACGGCAAAATGCCGTACAGTCAATGTGCGGGCGAAAATATGGTTGTTATGTGCACTCTCATAAAACGACCGTTTGATGGGATTCAAAATTGACCTTTTTTTAAAAAACGGTTCTATCACGTTTTTCTGCCCTGAATTACATACCTTTATCAAAGTGCCATAATCTCATTACAAAACTGACATAATGATACAAATGCCCCATTCAACCCACTGATTGGGATGAAGTTAGAATCGCCGATCTCACGCGTTCGCGTGCAAACCTGTTGCATGTAGAACCCGAACATGGTCTTGGCCTGACTCTTTAACTGCTTGTTAAAGTAAACTCGCGGCTAAAGGCCAGTCAATTTAGCGTTAACAAATTGAAGCTTAACTCAATCCCTTCAAGTGAAACACATCACCTCTTACAATACTATCCAAATGCTGTGTAATCTTCTCAACGGGCCAATTCCACCAAGCCAGTTGCAGCAAAAAATGAATCGTTTCATCATCAAATCGTTTTCGAATCGGCTGCGCTGGATTACCACCCACAATCGTATACGGCTCAACATTTTTAGTGACTAATGCATTTGTACCAATAATCGCACCATCCCCTATATGCACGCCTTGCATTATTGTTACTGAATTTCCAATCCAAACGTCATTGCCTATCACGATATCACCTTTGCTCACTACATCTAATGATGCATTCTGCCATGAGTGTCCAAAGACTTTAAATGGGTAGGTTGAAATACCATTCATCGGATGATTAGCGCCATTTGTAATAAAGCGAACGCCCGTTGCAATCTGACAAAATTTACCGATAATGAGTTTATCTTCTGAAAAATCAAACAAATACAAAACGTTTTTTTCAAAATTATACACATCCTCCGGATCATCATAATAAGTATAATCACCCACCATAATTTGTGGTTTAGTAATAATATTTTTTATATAACAAGTCCTCGTCACACCACTTATTGGATATAACGCATTAGGATCTGGATACATTCGATTTTGCATATATTTAACTCTCTTATCTTTGAACCAACACTACCTTTTGGTTAAAAACGCTTCCGTTTATATGGGCCCAGGAGCCACAACATTCACCGTAATAATATATTCAGCCCAAGTGCGCGCCAGGACAACAAGACTTGCTTTGACAGCACTATAACTAGACCGCCCTACTTTTGATCGAGTAAGCCAAAGCATATAAAGGCCCAACTCCTAATTTATAGTCTATACTAACTTAAACGACCTTCAGAACTCAAACTCAACAGGACAATAAAATAACAAACACACCAATATAAATGAAGTAAGACATAACAGGTGATATTATGAAAAATGAAATGATATATCTGTTCCTTGCACATGAAACCGAAAAAATATTGCTGACTCACTTTCTTGAAGAACTTGGCTACACCGTACAACCCTCACAATCGACCTTGCTAGAAAAATGGTCGCAAAGCGACATTATTATTATTGATGAAATCAATGCTCAGCAGATAGGCCAAGAAATTTTAAAAGAAAAGCAAAAGCTGAGTTCATTATTCATGCCCACAATCATTCTTCTATCAGACAAACAAGATGAAACAACAAGCTTTGAGCTCGGGTTTGATGCGATATTGAGATTACCTATTCAAAAAGAAGAACTTGCCTCAAAGTTATCGCTATTGACCCGTTTTAAACAAAGATACGTAATTGAATATCAACTGATTTTTGAAAACATAGACATAGGTATTTATCGATTATCCAGTGACAATCAAATCATATTAGCCAATCAAGCGTTCGCGAACCTATTGGGTTATAGACTTGTTGATACCATTATGCATAAAAAGATATCTGAATTAGGAGTCATTGCATCAGAACATCATGCAAGTGCTTTAAAAGAGATTCAATCTACAGGACATGCTCCTCGTTATGAGTCCATATGGACGCGAGTCGATGGTAGTGAAATTCATGTGGTCGAAAGCTACATCGCCTTTACCTCAACAGAAGGACACCATTACTATTATGCGACCACGATTCAAGACATTACAACACGTAAGTTAGCGGAAAAGTCTCTTATTGACAGTAAAAACCGCATCACTTACATGGCTCATCATGATGCTCTCACGGATCTATGTAATCGTGAAAAATTAAATTTAATTCTTGATCAAGCGCTCTTGAATGCCAAAAAAAATCAAGAACAGGTTGCATGCATCTATATGGATTTAGATTGGTTTAAGTCTATCAATGCGTCTTGTGAACAGGTTATCGGTGACAAAGTATTGCGTGAAACCGCGTTTAGAATTAAAAAAGCATCAGGAATTACTGATAAAATTGCTCGTGTCGGCGCTGATGAATTTGTTATCGTATTCATTCAAGGCAATTCATTCAAAGACAGTTTAATGGCACTAATCAAGAAAGTTCGAGCGATTATTGCTATCCCTTTTATAATCGACAATCATACTTTACATATCAAAACCAGCATAGGTATTAGCATTTATCCTGCAGATGGAGTAGATGCCTCAACTTTATTTAAAAATGCTTATACAGCTATGTTTTCCGCAAAAAAAAGTGGTGGGGATAAATATGAGTTTTGTTCTCCCGCACTATCAAAGTCTGCTCAAGACAAAAGTAGACTGGAAGAACAGTTACGACAAGCTTTATCTAACGATGAATTTTATATTCAGTTTCAACCCAAACTTTGTCTTAGAACGAATAAAATCACAGGGGTTGAAGCGTTACTCCGTTGGAATAATCCAATGCTAGGTGAATTAGCTCCGAGTTATTTTATACCACTGGCAGAAGAAATTGGTCTGATCACACCTTTGACCGAAATCATGTTTACGCAAGTGTGTCGACACATTAATCATTGGAAACATAATAACAAAGCGCTACTTAATGTTGCCATTAATTTATCAGGAAAAAGTTTTATCGATCTTAAATTCATGGATGTGATCGCAAGTATATTAAAACAACAGAAGATTGATCCTAGTATGATTACGATTGAAATAACCGAAAGCGTGTTAATGCAAGAAATTGAAAGCAATGCCAGCATTTTAAAAGAGTTTACAGACATGGGCTTGAAAATTTCCATTGATGATTTTGGAACAGGTTATTCTTCATTGAATTATCTCAAATATTTTACAGTGGATAGCCTAAAGATAGATCGGTCATTTGTGAGGGATTTGACCACAAGCTCAAGTGATTCTCTCATTATTAAGGCCATTATTGCCATGGCCCACAGTCTAAAATTCAAAGTCATCGCAGAAGGTGTCGAGACCGAAGAGCAACTGGATTTTTTGAAAAAAAATGGCTGTGATGAAATTCAAGGCTATCTTTTTTGTAAGCCCATGCTGTTAGAAGACCTGCTTAAGTTTGTTGAACACAGGTAAGAACTTTTAAAACCCAACAAACCGTCTTCACGTGGTTCGCAAAGACGGCATCGAAAAACTCAAGCTCATAACGCCTCAAAAATAGCTGCCGCACCCATGCCAGTGCCGATGCACATAGTGACCATTCCGTACCGACCTTTAGTTCGCCGCAAACCATGCAATAAGGTTGCTGTTCGGATAGCCCCTGTAGCACCTAGTGGGTGACCTAAAGCAATCGCCCCTCCCAATGGATTCACTATCTCACGTGGCAATCTAAGTTCGTTGATCACCGCCAGTGCTTGAGCTGCAAACGCTTCATTGAGCTCAATCCAATCCAATTGTTCCAAAGTAATGCCTGCTCGTTTTAATGCCAATGGGATTGCATGAATGGGCCCTATTCCCATGATTTCTGGCGGGACACCTGCAACAGCAAAACTTACTAATCGCCCTATGGGTTGCAGATCATATTGTTTCAAAGCACTGTCATTCGCGAGCAATGCAATCCCTGCCCCATCGCTTGTTTGTGAGCTATTACCTGCAGTGACCGTACCTTTTGCTGCAAACACGGGTTTTAAACGCGCGATAGCGTCATAAGAAGTCTCTGCTCGCGGGCCCTCATCAGAAGTAATAATCCTTGGTTTAGAATACAGGGTAGATGTCGCTAAATCCGCATGCCTGTCGATAACCGTAACGGGCGTTATTTCAGCTTGAAAATCACCTCGTTGTTGTGCGGCCACTGCTTTTCGATGACTTTCTGCGGCAAATTCATCTTGCTGTTCTCGGGTAATATTCCATCGTTGCGCCACTTTTTCTGCGGTGATCCCCATGCCATAAGCGATAGCAATATGTTCATTATTGAAAATAGCTGGATTTGCAGTGTATTTATTACCCCCTAATGGCACCATTGACATGCTTTCCACACCACCAGCCAGAGCCATCGACATATCACCTTGTCGGATGCTTGCCGCAGCCGTTGCGATACTTTGTACACCGGATGAACAAAACCGATTGATGGTCATTGCAGGCACCGACTGAGGTAGATCAGCTAATAAAGAAGCTATTCGCGCAACGTTCATCCCTTGCTCGGCTTCTGGCATAGCACATCCGATGATCACATCACCTATTGCACTCCAATCAACTGTAGTTTGTCGCGCAGTTAATGCTTTGATGGTGTGCGCTAACAAATCATCAGGTAACGTGTGTTTAAAAACACCTCGTGGTGCTTTGCCAACGGGCGTTCTCAAGACGTCTACTACATAAACATTACTCATTATTCTATCTCCTGGTCACTGCAAAAGGGTTTACCCCTTGTGACTGATATTAATTATTGTCTTCTCTTGAAGTTAACATCAATTCCTTAATACCTTGCCTGTCTCTAACATTGACAAAATACGAGCCTGAGTCTGTGGGTTAGCAGCCAAGTTCATAAACGCTTCTTTTTCCAACCGCAACATCCAAGCTTCATCGACCAACGTACCTTGGTTAACATCGCCACCACACAGCACATAGGCCAACTGATTAGCCAGCTCATGATCATACTGAGAAATAAAGCCTCCCTCTAACCAATTCACCAAGCCCACTTGCAGCAGGGCATGGCCTTCACGTCCTGCGACTTTGAAGCGAGAAGGTAGCGAAGGTACATAATTAACCGCTTGCATTGATTTTATTTTTGCAAGCGCTGCATAGAGCACTTCATTTTTATGCATGACCCAATGGTCCTTCATCTGTAAATAGCCCCGTTGTAGTGCGTCAGGCGCACTGCTAGCAACAACACCTGTGGCTATTTGCTCAAAATAAGACCGAATATAGGCCATTAAATCATTGCCGGATGCTTTCGCTGCTGCACGCAGAGCCATTTCTTTGCAACCCCCGCCAGCAGGAATCAGCCCCACACCCAGCTCCACCAAACCAGGGTAGGATTCAAATGCCGCCATGACACTGCTGCAATGCATCATCAATTCACAGCCACCTCCTAATGCACGCCCTCTGAGCGCTGCAACAATAGGCAAAGGACTGTATTTGATTCGCATGACAAGTTTCTGCACATCCTCAATCATATTTTCAAGAACGTTTAGCTTCCCAGTTTTAATCAGGGCAGCCACTTCACGCAAGTTAGCCCCGGCACTAAAATTGTTTTCATCATTCTGATAAACAATCAAACCTTGAAATTGGCGTTCTACACAATCTAGAGCCTGACTAAAGCCATCCATCACTGCTTGCCCAATTGCATTGGCTTTGCTTTTAAACTGAATCACAGCAACATCGTCTTGCAACGGCCATAAACACACACCCTCATTTTCAAATACAGGCGTCATCGATCGACGTGGCTCACACATCACGGGATCAGGGAAAAATTGGCGCTGGTAAACAGGCAATTGGCTTCGTCCTGCAAAGGTTGATTTTGCTGGTGAGAACGCGCCCTCTTTCGTATAAAATTCACTCAGAACATCAACCCATGCTGGCAAATTTTTATGACATAAGGCCTTGCCGGCAAGGATAGACCGCGCAATATAATCTCGCATCTCAGACACGCCTGCCGCTTGCCAGGTTTCAAATGGCCCTTGCGCCCAGCCAAATCCCCATCGAATGGCTAGATCAACATCACGGACATTGTCTGCAATGTCTTCAAGATGAAACGCAGAATAATGAAACAGATCGCGGAAACACGCGGCTAAAAACTGAGCTTGTGGGTGGTCACATGCCAACAACTGTTGCATGCGATGTCGAGAATCCTTCTGTTTCATGATGGCTTGTACTTCAGAGCAAACCACGCCATTAGCAACTCGATACTCGCCAGTTTGTACGTCATACACTTCTATGGCTTTTCCTTGCTTACGATAAATACCTTGACCTGTTTTTTGCCCTAAATGGCCTTTTTTAATCAATCCAAGCAACCAATCTGGCAATTCAAATACCGGATGCCAAGGATCGGATTGCAAATGTTCTTTCATGGTATTGACGACATGCTGAAGTGTATCCAAACCCACAACGTCCATGGTGCGGAACGTAGCTGACTTAGGACGCCCAAGCAAAGCACCGGTCAATGCATCCACTTCATCAAACCCTAAAGCATAGGCGTTTGCATGATGCAAGGTCACCAACAGGGAAAAAACACCTACGCGATTGGCAATAAAATCAGGCGTGTCTTTTGCTCGGACCACGCCTTTACCCATATGACTGGTCAACCAACTCTCAAGACGGTCAAGTAAAGTTAGCGATGTTGAATGCGCAGGAGTTAATTCAGCCAAATGCATGTAACGGGGTGGATTGAAAAAATGGACACCACAAAAATTCTGCCGATGCTGTTCGGGTAATACATCAGCAAGTGCATTAATACTCAAACCAGATGTATTGGTCACTAGAATTGCATCATCATTTAAATAAGGAGAAATGCGGCGATACAACTCTTCTTTCCAATCCATGCGCTCAGCGATCGCTTCAATAATCAAATCGCAACCGGTTAAATCAGCTAGATTGTCTGCATAGTTACATGATTGTAACAAGGTCCCTGTATGAGGAGTCGCCAAAGGAGTGGGTTTTAGTTTGGTTAAATTAACAAGGGCTAAATCAACTAATCCACTAGGCTTGCCCTCCTTTGCAGGCAAGTCAAACAAGAGTGTTTCAATGCCTGCATTAACACAATGGGCTGCTATTTGCGCACCCATAACTCCTGCACCCAATACTGCAATTTTTTTGATGAAAAATGGTTCCTGCATTTTATTGAACTCCTGTTAAAAACTTGACCTTTTCAAGCAACTGATTTATCGTAACCATCCCTAACATTAGCATATCCTCCATGAATCAAACACCCACCAGCAATACATTTACGTCTTGGGCCACAGCAACAATTCCACAAGCAACGACATTACGCAGTTTTTTTGCAGGCTTGCTCCTGCCTTGCGGATTTGCCCCGATTCATATGCCAGGATTGGCCATCTTGGGTATTGCGCTTTTATTTGCCCAACTCCATCAAAATACATTAAAACAATCGTTTCAAACTGGTTTTGTATTCGGGCTAGGTTTTTTTGGTTTAGGAATATCATGGCTCTATGTCAGCATTCATAACTACGGCCATTTAAACCCACCGCTATCTGCATTGATTACGTTCATTTTTGTCGCCTATCTTGCTATATTTCCAGGCTTAGTTGCAATGCTCTATCAACGATTGGCAACTAATCGTTTATCATACAACGTCCTACGTCGAAATCTGAAAGGCCAAAGGGCCTTAGTATTCAATTGTTTTTTATTCAGTTCGATATGGTGTTTAGGTGAATTTTTACGAGCTTCATTTTTAACCGGTTTTCCATGGCTACTCGTGGGTGTTGGGCAATTTGATAGCCCATTGAAATATTTACTACCTATTATAGGTGTATTCGGCGTTGGCTTTGTAACCTGTCTTGCTGCAACATGTCTAGCGACGAGTCTACAAACACCTCGCAACAAACGCCACAGATGGATCATTGCATCCGTTGTTATCCTCATAGCACCACTGCTGTTGAAAAATCATGAATGGACCAAAACCCACTCTCCCGAGGTTTCTGTTGGTGTCATTCAAGCCAATATCTCAATGCGTGATAAATGGGATGAGAACTTGTTTTGGAAAATATTACAAGGATACGAACACGAAGCGACTCAACTGATTGGAAAAAAACAACTGATCATCATGCCAGAATCAGCCATTCCTGTGCCTATCAATTATGTCAGTGACTTTTTAAACGATCTCGACCAACGTGCTAAACAAGGCGGCAGTGCGATTTTGTTTGGCATTCCTGAGCCAACCCCTGCAGACGATAGAGCTTACTACAATACCTTAGCTTCAGTGGGCCAAGCACAAGGGTCATACTCAAAGCAGCATTTGGTTCCTTTTGGAGAGTTTATTCCTAAAGCATTTCAAAAATTAAGTCATTTACTGGCTCTACCTCCTGCTAACTTAAAGTCTGGTGCAAACCAACAGTCTCTTGTGACCGTTCAAAACCATCCCATTGCCAGCTTAATTTGCTACGAAGTAGCCTACCCACAATTACTTAGAAACCAATTGCCGGCTGCCGAGTGGATTGTTTCCATTAGCGATGATGGTTGGTTTGGCCATTCTTTAGCGGTCTATCAACAATTGCAAATGTCGCAAGCCCTATCCATCCAAACGGGTCGTTATCAAATCGTTGCGAACAATGATGGGTTATCATCGGTTATCAATGCCCAAGGTGATGTTGTTGATTCACTCCCTGTATTTAGGTCAGGCATATTAAACGCATCAATTCGTCCGGCAACTGGTGCATCTCCTTGGGTTACTTTAGGTGATATGCCGATATTTTTAATGAGTTTGCTGATTGTTATTTTCTCGACATTAGCCACTTTTAGTAACTCCCCACGTCATCCCGAACTTCGCTCGGGATGACGTGGGGAGTTACTACTTTTAAAATACCCAAGCAAAATACCGTCTTTGCGAACAAAGTGAAATGAAGCAATCCAGATAGATTTCCAATTATGGCGTGTTGCTATTGAGTTATGGACCTTTCGGCCGTGTTCTAGAATCCTCGCTAACAGAATCTTTCACTAGAGGAGCGTCTGGAGAAGCCATTGTTGCTTTCATGTGGCCGAGATCTGTTTTAAGTTGGTTGAACTGATTGATTATATTTTTTTTGACTTGAGTAACGACAAAAGGAGCGGGTATATTTAATTTAACACAAAATTTATTAATCAATTTTTTATGAACGTACGAAGAAGATGGATTTGACTTAAATTCTTTGATTTGCTCAGCAATTTTATCTGTAATTTGCTTAACAAGAAAAGCCCCAGTTCGTGGTTCAGAAGAGGGTTTATTAACTAGTTGCTCAATAGTACTTTGCAATCTGGCTAAGAATGCACTTTCTTTTATAACGAATTCTGATCCTGTTCTAGCGAGAGCTGCTTGATGATAGATTCCTTTTATTATTTCCAAGTCCTTAATGTTTGCGGGATATTCTTTAATATATGCATCTAATTTTAGCTCGGTAATCAGCATGTTGCTATATTTTTTTTCACTTTCTAACATCGGGATATACAACGTTTCAAATGGCCTGCCAAATGTACAATATTCTTTGCAGGTTTCTGCGCTTTCTTTTAAGGTTTCAAAAAAAAGAATTTGGCTCAACTGCGTTGACTCTTTGAGTTGATCTTCAATGTAATGCAACAACTCTTTTATTTCATCTATTCGTGTGTCTTTGCTAATTGAGAAAAAAGACGTTTCTTGTTGGGCAGAGATAGTATCTATACTTTTAATCTTTTCTTCTGTTTTGAACAAAGATTGTTGCATTTTTCGAATATCATCAGCCTTAGCCAAGATCTCATCCTCAGGTGCTTCAGAAGATTCTCGCAGCTCTTTAAGAGCTATAGTCTGCCAGTATAGCTCCTCAGAAATAGCCTCTTTAGTACCCTGCAACTCATTCCCTTTGGAACTTATAATCTTTAGGGCGTCATCTGTTGCGATTGTTTCAATGCTAAATCCCATAATAATTACTCACTTTTAAGATCATAATATGTTCATCATAGAACATATATGAACTAATTTCGAATAATCAACTGTTTTCGTCGTTGAATTTGTGAACTGGATATGATTTGATTTTTTGAGATTTATAAATAAGGATATTTATGCACACTGCTTTACCACAAGAACGAAGAGCAACGTCCGTTCATAGGATCTAACCATAGGCAATCTAGAACAGCATTAGAGAGCGATTCTTCGGAAACTAACGAGCCTGATGTGACAGTGAAACAAGGCTTGCGGCTCTATCCTCTCAGGCATACAGAGGAAGCGGCTTTTTAATCCATTTGGACAATGTCCAATATTACTATACAATCCGTTTATTTTAATCAGCTAACGCGATGTTCGACTTTTTATAATAGTAGGTTGGGCCTCGGCCCAACAGGGTCTAGCACGAATGCAGAACTTGTTGGGCCAAGGCCCAACCTACACATAGCTCAAAATCGGAGCGAATCGTTTGGCTGGACATATCGGAGACAACAGTAAATGAAGGTTATGAAACGGCTTCTTTCCACGCAACTACCCAATCACATCGGCGAAACTGTTCGAATTCGCGGGTGGATTCATGCTTTGCGTTCTTTGGGGAAAATTCATTTTCTGATTGTTCGCGATAGAAAAGGCTTAATTCAAGTAGTGATTGAAGATAAAACGCTGTATCAAAAAATGAACAGCCTGCAAGTCGGATCTGTGCTGACGATTACAGGCCAAGTCTCTGAAAATTCGCAAGCACACAGTAGTGTTGAACTCATCAATCCTTCCATCTTAATTGACGTTGCTATCAACGACGCACCCGCTGTTGAATATACCAAACCAGAAATCCCATCTGAGATAGATTTTATTTTAGATCATCGCGCTATCGCCCTCCGTAACCGAAAAATTCAAGCTGTTTTCACCATTCAAGCTGAAATAGCACACGCTTATCGTTTATACATGCACGATACTGTTGATGCCGTTGAATATTTTTCTCCCAATATTATTGGTGCATCCAGTGAAGGCGGTGCTGAATTTTTTAACGTAGACTATTTTGGATACACAGCCACCTTAGCTCAGAGCAGCCAGCTCTACAAACAAGTCATGGTAGGTGTTAATGAACGCGTATTTGCTTTGATGCCCTTTTTTAGGGCTGAAAAATCGCATACATCGCGTCATTTATCAGAAGGCAAGCAATTTGAATTTGAGATGGGTTTTTTTGACCACTGGTCTGAACTGATGGATATTCAGGAAGGTGCTATTAAAGCTATTGTTGCGCATTTACACAAAGCCTGCCCTGCCGAGATTAAAATACTCAATGATGTGATCATAAAAGCCCCTCAG
The DNA here is from genome assembly GCA_947477015.1 of Legionellaceae bacterium. Taxonomy (GTDB): domain Bacteria; phylum Pseudomonadota; class Gammaproteobacteria; order Legionellales; family Legionellaceae; genus DDPF01. The sequence continues at coordinate 30,345 of CANJSM010000007.1, read as the reverse complement.
GACGTTGCATTTCCACGCTTAACGTTTGCAGAGGCTCAAACCATTTATTTTGAACGCACAGGCATTGATGAACGCGGTGAAGACGATTTAAGTCCCGCAGCTGAAAAAGAGCTCTGTCAATATGCTCTTGAACAACATGGCACGGACCTTATCTTCATTACGGACTGGAAAACCAGCAAGCGCCCTTTTTATTCGTATCCAAACGATGAAAACCCTGAGCTCACTAACACGTTTGACCTATTGTGTGCCGGCACTGAAATTACCTCAGGTGGCCAAAGACGGCATACCCATGAATCCATGTTGGAAGGTATTCGTTTAAAAGAGATGGAGCCGTCTGGATTTGAAGATTATTTAAGTATATTTAAATACGGCATGCCACCACACGGTGGTTTTGGTATGGGTCTCGAGCGCTTAACCATGACCATCCTGAAGCTTAAAAATATTCGTGAAGCGTCACTATTTCCCTCCGATCCAAAACGAATTGCCGGAAATCGTATCAAAGCCAAAGTATTTTACGGTACTGAAAACATTCGCAATGAAATCATTCGTCTACTGAAAGACCGAAATATGCCTTTTGAACACAAGATCCATGAACCCACCCCCACCTCAGAAGAATCTGCACGTATCCGTGGAACAGCAATTAATGAAGGGATTAAAGCATTAATTTTGCGCGGAAAACAATCCAAAAAGAATTATCAATTCAATTTACCTGCTCACTTAAAAGTAGACATGAAACGTGTTGCTGAAATTGTTGGAGAAAAATGCGAGTTTGAAGATCCGGCCGTTATCAATGAGCGTTTTGGCCTTATCATTGGAGGCGTTCCGCCTTTCGGGCAGTTGTTAAATCTAGATACCTATTTTGATGAGAAAATTCAAACTGCCGAAAGAGCAGCGTTCAATTGCGGTTTAACCACTGAATCCATTGTGATGTCAGCATCGGATCTAATTGAATTGGTAGAGCCAAAACTCGCTAGTTTTTCAGCGAATTAAACAGACTTTGCTTGGCTCATTTGATTGGGCTGGGCGAATTGTAGTGTTATCGTGCAGGTACGTAATTCATTGTTTTTTCAATACCCTCTACATATTAAACACAGACTTATCCACAGATTTTGTGGGTAAGTCTTGTTGATTGGGGCGTAGCGTCTTTTCACAAAAACATTTTGATTTCAATTGGTTACCTCTTTTCTCGGCAAGCAAAAACCAAATTGGTTTATATCCGAACAAAAAGTTATTAACAAGTTAATTCTACACGTCATCGTTTACCAAACGCATTCAAATTAAGTGCTATCATGTGCAGGGCTAAGATAACGCTGCTTGACCCTGCGTATACAAAAAAGATGCGCCCCTCCTAAAGGAAGCTAAAACAAAAATTGATCGTCACCCAGTCGCTAAGTGTACCTTTTGTGGGTAGTGTGATAAAATACTTCACATGACAACCAGTTTTTTTCTCAACTTCTATTAATTCAACTTTTGCGATTTTTCTGGAGCTCCGTTCATCCTTAGGAACTCAAGAAAAAGGGTTAAAATTGAGATTAAGTGTTGGTCCAATTTTCTTATAGAGGCCATCGAGTTCAAAAACAATATGTAGAGCCAGCACACTATGAATACAAAACCATACGCATTATCTGCATCAGCAAATGAATTTATTCCTAAAGAAGCCCCTAAAGACCTACCCACCAACTTATCATCGCAAGCGATAAGTTTTGAGTCAGAAATGTTGCCTCTTGAGTTTTATCTTCCTTTGAATTTATTAGATGAGGATGATGAGGAGATTAATAGAGCCATCACAGCTAAAAAAAAGAAAACTGTAAGGTTTGACTTAACATCAGCTGTCCAAGTACCTTCTCTTGAGCAAAGCTACCGATCTTTTGCATTTAACACCGTTTCATCATCAAAAGATTTATCGATCTGCTCAGAAAAACAAACGGAAACAACAGTTAATTATGAACTTGAAATAGCAGAAAGTACCTATTTCAAAACGGGATTGATGGAATTAAAAACTGCAGAAAAAATCTATAATGACACCGAGTCAAAACTGGCCGCTTATAAAAAAAAATCAATGGCCGCTGAAGATGCAATGTATGATCAAGCAATTAAAGGCCCTTATGAGACCCTATTAAAGACCAGGGAAGAAGCAAGCAAATTCTATAAGAAACAGAGAATAGCCACTCATATAGAACTAACCGAATCAATTGGCATACGCTTTGTTTCTTGCTGTGACGATCAAAGTTTACTCAATGAACAACTATTATTAGCTCGCCAAGCTATGGACCAGCAATGCAAGCCGCTATTAACCATCGATGATTTATTTAAACGCATAAAGGAAGAATTATCAGGTGTAATCTATGTGCCTCATGTTAGTGCGTTAGATCAATTTATGACAGTGACGTCCGACAAGCTCAACGAAGCCCTATGCCAGTTCATCAGTACCACCGATTTTTCTATGGAGAGACACATAATAGAACTCCATGCACGAAAAATCCCCGGATTTAATCAGCATTCATTACATACAATGAAACAGTTCAATAAAGCGCTGTTAAGCGCCCACAAACTTGAAAACTACTCAATCAATGAGAATGACTTTTCTTCTGCATGTGCGAGAGATATGTTCAGTACATTTAATATGTATTTTAAACAAGAGCATAACGCTGTATGGAGCGCTAAACGAAGGGAAGCAGATTTAGTCTACAAACAATCGACTCAGAGAGGGGTTGACAACTATCGTCAAGGTAGGATTTATGTCGCTAAATGTTATGAGTATAGTTTGAGCTATCTCTCGGCATACAGCCAGCAATTAGCAATAGCAGTGGCAACGCGGATTCTAGAAAAAGTTAAACTGTTGTTTATAGATCATGCCCAAAACATTCATGAAGAGATGATCTATCAGCTTCTAAGAAATCAATTAACCAGCACCGCATTCAAATCATTAACTAACAATACAGTTCCACGCAAAATACGCATCATAGCCCCAGTACCCTACCCACCATTCAAAATAGAAATTAAAGGCTGTCCACGCTTTATACCAAAGATAGTGTCATTAACGGAACCTGTATTAAGTAATCTCATAGCATTCGCAGAAATTACACAAGACAGAATACAAGAAAAACAACTTAATGTAATTTCCTGTTGTTCATCCACCATGTTTCGTGCTTCTGCCACAAATCAGGATGACTCTGCCCGCAGCACCGATTATTTGATACCAAAGCACTCCGTCTAGCGCGCCAACTGCAGTGAGGAGCCTCTAGAATAAGGACCTCACTGCGTTCATATGAGGGTAGCGCCTACTAATCAGTTAGCGCCTAGGCTGGTAGACTGTACTGGCTGTACTGGCGGTGCAACCAAGTTCATTAACTCACTGAACAGGTAAGATGGATAGCCTTGTTCGCGAAACTGCTCCATAAATTTTTGATTTCGGTCAATCTGAGAATCAATCGCTTTAATACGTGATTCCAATAAACCGCGATCATAATCACTCCTACTGTTAAGTTTTTGCGAAATCAAATCACCTTTTTGTCTGCTTAATTCCATGACTTTTTCTCTAACCTGGTTGGCTTCAAACTTAAGAAAAGTAACTACATGGGGAGCAGCTAATTCTCTTAAATACGGTACGGGACACTTGGATACATCCTCAACAAGAAGAGTGTTTGCCTCTAGTGCGGAGCAACAATTTTGAGAGTTTGCAATAACTAACCGCTCAGAGTTATTTGAAATAGACACCAATGCGTTAGTTAAATTGTCTCGCATCACTTGATGACTATATTTTAAAAGAGCTAAAACAATAACAGGGACCCCCATTGTGACACATGAAATCATTAAGTATAAAAAACCCATAACCGATTCACTGGGCCGCCAATCGACATCATAGTAACTGGCTACTTTTTTATCAAAAACGGATAAGAACTGTTGGGAAAATCGTCTACGTGCCTCGTTATATCTTGTAGGTGTATTAGTGTTTGGATTGAGTGGCATAATGATTCCTAATAAATTTTCATGCCTAAATTATACGCAAAAAAATGGTTCATGCAAGCCACCATTACGTGGCACATCATTGCAAACAAGGGAAGTTAGAGTTTAAAACAAGCACATCGAAAAAAATACTTGCTTTAAAACCCTTGTTTTGATTTAATGTTCGCCACAATTTTCAATATTGCGATTCAATGGAAAATTTATTCGCACTAACACCTTTGGCTTGATGCTGGAAAATGGAATATGTCTCTTTACTCCGCTAATTATTCGCCTTGGCAAGTGAGTTTGCTGGTTAGGGTAGTTCATTGTTGGGCCAAGGCCCAACCTACCTTGATGATGCTGCTTATCGCATTATTTACGCCTATAGCGCACTCGGTGAGCTTATACAATGACATGGCTTATCGGCCATTTATCGCTGATAAAAAAGCTTATCTGCCTGGGGATTTATTAACCGTCATCGTGATGGAAACCTCTAATGCACAAACCAGTTCTGATTTGTCGTCAGGAAAAGAAATCAAAACAGCGCTAGAAGCGAGTTATAACAAACGCCCACAAGACGTCGCGTTTGGTCTTCGTGGCGAGGGGCGGTCGGCTGGCAAAACCGCTCGCAATGGCAAGATAAAAGCCGCGCTGACCGTGCAGATAAAAACCATTTTGCCCAATGGCAGTTATTGTGTTGAGGGCAACCAACGCATTCAAATCAACGGTGAGTTGCAAACCATTCGACTCAGTGGAGTGGTTCGTCAAGAAGACATTTCTACGCAGAACACCGTATTATCAACCCGCTTGGCCGATGCAAAAATCACATACTCTGGGGATGGTACTGTCTCTGATTCTCAACGTCATAACTATATTTATCGTGTGTTGTCTTGGGTGGGACTTGTTTGATGCGTCTTTTAATTATTTTTCTGTTTGCAATCAGTACCTGCCACGCATCCGTTCGCTTAAAGTCCATCGCGCACCTCGCCGGCTTACAAGAAAACCCCATCACAGGCTATGGATTAGTCATTGGTTTAGCCGGTTCTGGTGATTCGCGACGTAACAAAGACACCACACAAGCCATCGCGAATTTGTTGCAGAGTTTTGGGGTTAACCTCAATCCTAATGACATCAACAGCCGCAACACAGCAACCGTGGTTATCACGACCTACCTCCCCTCTTTCGCTCATCAAGGCGATAAGCTGGACATTAACGTCGCATCCTTAGGCGATGCAAAGAGTCTTCTCGGCGGTACACTCCTGGCCACCCCCCTAAAAGGACCAGACAACCAAGTGTATGCTCTGGCTCAAGGCGCGCTATCCATCGGTGGATTTAAATATGATTTATTTGGGAATGTCGTTCAAAAAAATCACCCAACGGCTGGCATCATCCCTGGAGGAGCCGTGGTTGAAAAATCAATTTATAACGAATTGCTAAACAAAGAAGGCGAAGTACACATTATTTTGAATCACCCTGATTTTACAACGGCCGATCGAGTTGAAGTTGCGATTAATCAGCAATTTGGAGCGAATACAGCGCATGCCAAAGGGGCTCAAGACATTGAAGTGCACCTCCCTAAATTAGCAAAGCATCACCTTATTCGCTTTATCAGTCAGCTGGAAAATTTAACCGTCATCACCGATAACTTGCCCACTGTTGTGGTCAATGAACGGACAGGAGTGGTCGTCGCAGGATCTAATGTGAACATCGATCCCGTGACCATTTCTCATGGCAATTTACAGATAACCATCGCTACAGATTACAACGTCTCGCAACCGACCTTTGTCAATAACGTCGGCAGACAAGTCAGAACTGCTATCACGCCTGCAACCAGTATTTTTGTTAAAGAACCCGATGGTCATACGGTCAAACTGCCTCAAGGGGCTACTATCGGGGAATTGATTGAATCCCTAACACGTGTACAAACATCCACTCGGGACATTATTGCCATTTTGGAGAGTTTGAAACGTGCTGGGGCTTTGCATGCGGAGCTTGTGGTTCAATGACAGACAATACGATCAACCTCATTCGCTTAGCCCTCGACGCCTCATTGATGCGACAAACCGCGATTGCGACAAACATTGCTAACGTCAACACAAAAGGGTATCAGGCAATAGCAGTTGATTTTGAAAAACAACTGACGGAAGGCACGAGCGATACGATACAGCCTGTGTATGAATACAGTGATACGCCTCTATCAATTGATGAGCAAATTGCATCCGGTGTTCAAAACGCGACTCAGTATCGCGCGTTAATTAAAGGCTTAAATCACAAACTAGCCATCATGAAATTGGCTGTACAAGGAAACAATCAATGAGTTATGACCAAATATATGCCATTGCCTCGGCAGGTATGCAGGTTGAAAAAATGCGCGTCGACGTGGTAGCCAATAACATCGCAAACCAACACACACTAAAAAACAGCGATGGAACCCGTTTTCAACCCATGAAAGTTGAAGCCACAGCTAAACCCTTTGACGAAGTTCTGCAGCACATGGAAGGCGGCGGACTAGAGTCCGTAACGCTCGTTCCAGAAAATTTACCGCCCAACAAAGTCTATCAACCAGGTCACCCAGATGCAGACAAACACGGTTATGTGACCTATCCTGGCGTCAGCACGATTGATGAAATGACAACCCTGTTGCGAGCCTCTCGTGGGTATGAAGCCAATATAAAGGTCATCAACACCGCGCACAGCATTTATCTTCAGGCATTAAGCATTGGAGACGAGCGGTGAAAATCACTCACTCACCTCTTATTCAATTGAGTCAATCCCTCAATTCATTGGAAACGACTGAAAAAAACACGCCTTCAGCACCCCATGTGTTCACTGATCTACTCACTGACACCAATGATCACTTGTTGGCTGCCGATACTGCATTACAAGAATTGGCAAGTGGTCAATCGAGTAGCCTGCATCAAACCATGTTGACCTTGGAAGAAGCCAAATTATCGTTTCAATTTTTAGAACAAGTCCGCAACCGCTTGATGAGTGCTTGGCAGGATATTTTAAGAGAGCAAATCTGACATGAAGCCTGTTGAACACATCATGCGTTTTTTTCAAACTGAAAACACCCCCAAAAAATGGGTGCTAATTGGTGGCGTTTCACTGATTATCTCGATAACCATTGGACTTATTTTTTGGGCCCTTTCTCCCAGCTATGGCATTTTGTTTAGCCATTTAGACAAACGCGATGCGAATCAAATTCTCACGCAACTAGAACAAGCCAATATTGCTTATCAAGTGCAAAATCAAGGTCAAGACATCTTAGTCGATAAACAGATCATCGAAAAAACACGTATTAAATTAATGGCCAGTGACGTGCAGTTCAGCCAAAGCGTAGGCTTTGAACTATTTGATAAAACTGACTTTGGGATGACTGATTTTTCTCAAAAAATAAATTATCAACGTGCTTTACAAGGCGAGCTGGAACGTACCATCAATAGTTTGGAAGAGGTCAATCATTCACGTGTGCAACTCACTATTCCTGAAAGTCACCTGTTTCAACAAGACAACAACTTACCCCGTGCAGCCGTTACTTTGCATTTAAAAAAAGAGTTAACACGGCAACAAGTTAAAAGTATTCAGCAATTGATTAGCGCAAGCGTGGTTAATTTACCACTGACTAACGTCGTCATCGTCGACCAAAATGGCAATGGTTTAATTGCCCATGATGAGGACACGTCAACGGGTCATTTTGCAGCCAAAAAAAATGTAGAACGCTATTTGAATGAAAAAGTCATGCAAATGTTACACCAAGTTTTTACCAATGAAAGTGTCATGGTTAAAATTGATGCCACCTTAAATTATGATGAACTCCAACGTGAACGCGAAAAACCCCAACAGGATGGCTCCATCACGCATGAAAAAGAAACACGCCACACCACCCCCAATAAATCAGGTAAAACCCCTCTTCATCAAGATTTCATGCGTGAAAAGACATGGCAATTTGGAAAAGAGAAAGAACAATTTATTCGTGCCAATGGCACGATTGAGCGACTAACCGTCAGTGTAGCCCTCCCGCAAAACACACCTCAAGATAAAATTAAACAAATAGAACGCATGGTAAAGTCCGTGGTGGGCTTTAATGCCTTACGTGGTGATTTAATCAGTGTCGAGGCGTTAATTGAAAAACCTGCAAAATCGCCCATTGAAAACACGATGCCGATACGCACTTCCCCCACTAACTCTCATACATGGATGATACTGATAGGTTTGTTTACTGCGGTACTCATTGCCTTGGGTGTGCGCCAACAGGGTCGCATCAAGCAGCGTCGCGCATTGTTAAGCGAATTAAGTCAATGGTTGCTTGAACATGAGTAAGAGCCTTAAGCAAATCCTGTTTAACATCGCGCTCCTGCCATCGTCTGATCAACGCTGGATTTTACATCGACTGTCTTCTACCGAACGCAATACGTTGAAACAGTTTCAAGGCTTGAAACTATTACTAGAAGCTCAACGCTTTCGAACATTAAAAACCCGTGATCTATCACTTCTTTTGAAACCCACTCAAGACGTTCTGCCGCAATTTTGCCAACAACTGGCGATAAAAGCCCCACTTTATATAGCTATCATTCTTGAACAAGGCGCATACCCTTGGACGATGCAATTCTTAAATCAATTTGACACTGAGGGCGTGATTCAGCACTTACTTGAGCATCAGGTGTTGGATGTTAAACCCGTGGTCAAACACCTTGTGTGGTGTGAATGGGACAAATCCATTGGTTTTGAACGCCTATTGGATGACTCGCATGGCTAAGATTTTAAAAAATATCACCATCAGTCATGAAATAACGCCTATTGGAGTTGCTGAGCCGATTATCCCCACGCAAGTACGCGAAGACGAGGGCCTTATTGACAGTGAAGCCTCTTGGCAATCAGGCTATTCACAAGGACTCACGGATGGATGCGCACAAGAGCGCGCCCTGCTATCAGAACAAATCAACACCGTCACACAATGGTTACTCAGCATTCCTCAAGCGATTAAAGATCATCGAACCCAGTTAAACTCAGAGATTGCAGACATTGTCTTGCTGATAGTCAGTAAGTTTTTTGTCAATCAGCAACAGAGTAAAGAAGCGATTGTGCATCAAATTACGCAGGTGATTCTGCAGCTCAATGAAAAACAACAGTTAAAGATCGCTTTGCATCCAAGCGATCTAGCATTGATACAACAAGGTGACATTGAGATAGATTTGCAAGATCATGAGCGCATCGAATTCATCGCTGATGAACGACTACGTTTGGGTGGTTGCATCATCACAAGTGAGCACGGCGTATTTGATGCAGGCATTGAGCGCCAGATCGAACAATTAAAACAAGTCTTGTTGAAGATGAAGTCTCAACATGAATAATCTCCTCAATACCTTACAACCCATCGAACGATTGGGCGAAATTGAACAATCCATCGGTTTAAAACTGGTTGCCAACGGCCCACCGCAATCCTTTATTGGCGAGCTATGTGACATTCTTGATGCACAAGGCAGAGTCCTCACACAAGCTGAGGTAGTCGGTTTTGAACGAGGTCGAGTGTTTTTGATGCCCTTTTCAAAAGCCTCTGTCAGCATGGGGTTGACTGTACGTGCCACCGGAATGGGGGTATCCATTGCTGTTGGTCCTGCATTATTAGGGCGCATCATCAATGCTCTGGGTCAACCCTTAGATGAGGACGGTCAACTGTGGTCTACTCAGTACATGCCCCTGCATCCTCCAGCAATTAATCCGCTTAAACGCAAACCAATAACCGCGCGTTTAACCACAGGCATTCACGCCATAGACACGTTACTGCCATTGGGAAAGGGGCAACGAATGGGTTTGTTTGCTGGCAGTGGGGTTGGAAAGTCCGTATTGCTAGGCATGATGGCAAAACACATGAACAGCGACATCAATGTCATTGCGCTAATTGGCGAACGCGGTCGAGAGGTCAATGAGTTTATTCTCAACCACATGGATGCGGCTACACGCGCTAAGTCTGTCATCATCGTCTCATGCAGTGACGACTTCGCATTGATGAGAAAACAAGCCGTATACACAGCGACAGCCATTGCTGAGTATTTTTGCCAGCAAGGGCATGACGTCATGTTGTTCATGGATTCCATCACGCGCTTTGCCATGGCACAACGTGAAATTGGTTTAAGTTTAGGTGAACCCCCTACTGCTCGTGGCTATACACCCAGTGTGTTTTCAACACTCCCATCCCTGGTTGAGCGAGCAGGCCTGTTCCATGGCGAAGGCAGCATCACGGCCCTCTATACCGTATTGGTTGAAGGCGATGACTTCAATGAGCCTATCGCCGATTGCCTGCGATCATTACTGGATGGTCATATCGTACTAACCCGTGAATTAGCGCAACGCGGTCATTACCCTGCAATCGATGTATTGCAGAGCCTGTCACGGCTAACTCAGTCATTAACGACCCAAACCGAGCAAACTATCATTCGTGACGTTATCGCTTTGTTAAGCGTTTATCAACAAAACAAAGAGCTCATTGAATTAGGGGCCTACCAACCAGGCCATCATGCAGCCCTCGATGCCGCTGTTGTGCGTATTGATAACATGATGCATCTGTTGGCTCAAGGCTTAGAACAGCCGTTGCAGACAGTAGCATTGTTTCAGCGCCTCAAGGAGATCCTCCAATGAGTCGTACCCTCAACGCCTTGCTGACCCAGTTAACATGGAATTTGCACCGTGTTTACAACCGGCTGAATCTAGTGCATCAAAACATCGAGACCGTCGACGAAGAGCTGCAGAACAATAAAAGCGTCACGGCTGAATCCTGCGTCGTCTCCAACTTAATTATTCCTGAGCAAGAAATCGCTCGAACTAATTTCTTAATGCAGCAACAGCAACAACAGCATCAATTAGCCACCCATAAAGAAACGTTATTGTCTGAGCAACAACAGTTACTCACTCAACAAACCGACTTGAAAAGAGCCATTAAACGGCTTGAAAAACACCAAGAGGATACCTTCAAAAGGAATCAACAACACCTTGAGCGCACACATCAAAACAACAGTGATGAATGGGTTTTACAACGAGGAGAACATCGATGACCGATGGAATCACCCCTATGCAAGAAACAGGGGTCAATCAAACCGATTACATGAAGTTATTCATGCAAGAACTTACCTACCAAGATCCATTAAAACCGGTGGACAATCGTGAATTCATGGCTCAAATGGCGCAGTTTTCCTCGTTGCAAGAAGCTCGTACGACCAATGAATGGTTAAGCGTTTTGGTCAACACAGGTTTTGCTAATCGCGGGCTCATGATGCTTGGAAAAGAAGTAAAAATTGATGGCACCGAAGGCTATGGCACGGTTAAACGCATTATTTTTTCTCAAACAGAACCACCAAAACTAGTCGTTGATATTAATGGCGCGCAATTGGAAAAAGAACTCACCGACATCACTGAGGTTTTATCATGAGCTCAACCTATTACACCAGTCTTAGTGGCATGATGGCAGCGAGTTCAGGACTTCAAAATACCTCCAATAATATCGCCAACATGCAAAGCCCGGGATTCAAACGCAGTGATGTGTTTTATTCATCATTAGGTCATGAAGGGGTCACCGTTGGTGGACACAGCATCAACTACAGTGCTGGCAATTACCTTGAAACCAATAATGCATCTGACATGGCCATCGTCGGCAATGGTTTCTTTATCGTTAGACTTAAAAATAACGAACTGCTTTACACAAGAGAGGGTGAGTTTGGCTTTAATACCGACGGCATGCTAATTGACAAACACAGTGGCGGCTTGGTCCAAGGTTATGACAAAAAAGGCGCGTTGGTGTCTATTCATCAATTCGGTTCAAAGACGACTGCTGGCAAAGCAACCCACTCCATCGATTTAACCGGTGAATTTGTTATCATTGAGCAAGAAAAAGATCCCAATACCCCTGATGATCCGAATCCTTTTAAAAGCATCTACGAACACATCCAATTTGATGTTCACGATGTATTTGATGCCAACGGAAAAGCACACACGCTCCACCTTGAGTTTGAAGCACCCAGCATCCCTGGCGTGGGACAAAACACACACAACAATCTTGAGTGGAATTTGATCGCTGTAACCTGTAATGACGCCAGTGTTGCGTTTGATCCCCAAACGATTAAATTCAATTTTGATAACGATGGCAGTGCAGAACGCGACTACAACAGCCTTAAAGTAACCCTCAATGGCAAACAATCGGTGTCATTGAATTTCGGTGATTACATGCAAGATAAAGACTCATCCGTACGTCTTTATAAAAAAAATACCGCCGATCATACCAATAGTTCCATACAAGTAAAACAGCACGATGGTTATGGTGAGGGCAAACAGATTGGCTTTTCATTCGATGACAATGGACAAATTACTTATCATTACGACAACGGTCAATCAGAAACCGGCGTGCATGTAGCTCTGGCGATGTTTGATGATCTAGAGCACTCGCTGGTGCCTGCACACGACAATTTATTCCGTGCTAAAAGCACGCAAGGCAGGACCATTGGTCGAGCCAATGAGCATGGGTTTGGCACGATTCAGCCGAAAAAAATTGAATCCTCAAACGTCGACTCAACTGTTGAGTTCGGCAACATCGTCGTGCTGCAGCGCATGTTTCAGGCGTGTTCGCAAATCATGGATATTGATAAACAATTGCTAGAGGAGCTGGAAAAATAATGAAACAGGTCTTCAAACCCTATCGATTGATCAATCAACTTGAGTTAACCAAGTTACAAAAAAAACTCGAGTTAGCACTAGAAAACTGGAACAATACCCACGCCATGTTGCCATTGACCTGTAGGTTGGGCCTAGGCCCAACAACTCTAGACCCCCACAGGGCAAACACCCAAACAACGCGTTTATCGCTAATCAAACACAGCCTTTTTGGGGACCAATCCAGTTGTTTCGACGCTCACGCAGAAGAGCTCTTAGCCGAACTGTTAACCCAATGGTTCGGCTCACAATCACCCGAGCCGCAAAAAGACTGGTTTTACATCGGAACCCCATCGCTGACGCTAACCCTATTGTGCGCTGAACATCATGCGATCTTTTATCTAAATCCTCAATGGGTACTAAATAACTTGCCATCCGAAGAAACGGTCAAAAAACCAGTTGCTACTCTGCATCACGCCTTAGCAAAGCAACACATCGATTTAACGGTCGAATTAACACCCCTAGCCTTAAAACTAGCAGACTTGGTTCGTTTAAACGTTGGCGACCTGATTACCACTGACCACGCTCTTACAAAGCCTGCGTACTTATCTCACCATCAACAACACGTTTGTGACGTAGAGATGGGTGAATTAAATTCTTTTAAAACCATCAAAACAACGAGAATCACATGACTATTACTGCAAAAAAAATTACCTTGTTGGAACAACAGCCTTCGGCGAACGGTCAACCTATTTCAGACAATTACCTCGATTTGGTGGGTGATATTGAAGTCGAATGTCTGGTTCGTTTAGGCACTTTGACACTAAGCATCAATGAACTTCGTGAACTAAAGCAAGGTGAATGCCTGCCACTACGACAAAAAACACACGAGCCCGTGGATATCGTCTTAAATGATCAAGTGATTGCTCGAGGTGAATTGATGAGTTATGAGGATTGCTTTGCGATACAAATTACAGAGGTGACCGGATGATAACGTCACCGATGAGGCTCGGCATGCGCCAGTTTAGAATAATACACTCATTGGTGCTCATTCTAATACCTAGCCTGTGTCTATCCGCGAATCCAGACACGCTCTTTGGAGCAATTCGTTTCGACCACGACACCGTGTCGCCTGCACTTCAAGCCTTTGCGGTCCTTACTGTCTTAAGCTTAGCACCCAGTATTTTAATCATGCTGTCTTCCTTTACTCGCATCGTCATCGTGTTATCCATGTTAAGATCCGCCTTGGGACTGCAACAAACACCACCCAACACCGTCATCATCAGTTTAGCCCTGTTTTTAACACTGTTTACCATGATGCCCGTGGTGAAAACCATTCATGACACCGCTTATATACCGTATCAAACTAAACAGATCAGTAGTGAGCTCGCCCTAGAAAAAGCAGCCGCCCCCTTGCGGCAATTTATGTTAAAACAAACACACGAAAAAGATTTAAAATTAATTTGGCAATTGGCGAAAGAACCGATACCCTCTCGAGCCGAAGACATCCAGTTTTATCAACTGATTCCAGCTTTTTTGCTCAGTGAACTGCAAACCGCTTTTCAAATCGGCTTCATGATTTTTTTGCCATTTTTACTGGTTGATTTGATTGTGTCAGGAATATTAATGACCATGGGCATGATGATGATGCCACCGATGACCATTTCTCTACCCATTAAACTATTGCTGTTTGTGTTAATTGACGGGTTTGATTTGGTGGTGCAAGCATTAGTGACCAGTTTTAAATGATTAAGGACAAAACATGACTATTGCCTCACTCCAAGAGAAACTAGACCGTTACATGGCTTATCTAGCTCAAGACCAAACCAACCCCCATTTATTACTCACGACGGGTTTATTAAACGCTCACATTCTTCATCATCAACAACAAATACCCGAAGCCATTCGTGTATTAGAAGCACTAAACCGCAATCACCAATCAAGTCCTGAGATCACAGGCCTCTTATCACTGTTATATTTTGACAACCAAGATGCCGTCAAAGCCGATGTTTTCTCTAAACAAGCACTCTCAATAGACTCAACGAATTACGAAGCCCAATTAACTCGATTGCTCTTGCAAGCGCTAGACAATAACGCCGCCATTGATGACATCGATGCGCTAATTAAAATTCGTCCATTGGATTCACGCCTTTGGTTTGTACTCGGTACAACGCAGATGCGTCACATGAACTTCCCAGCAGCCGAACAAGCCTTTGCAAAAACAACGACAATCCACCCAAACTTTTATGACAGCTGGATTTGCGCGGGATGGTGCCATTTATTACAAAACAATGTGGAGAAAGCCCAATTCAGCTATCAACAAGCCATCAAAATCGATGCATCGGCCGCCGATGGCTGGGGAGGGATAGCTTTGATCCATGCATTGCAAGGCCAGATAACTGAAGCAAATGAAACTCTAATCCAATCAAATGCAATCGATCCTGGGTGTTTTTTAGCAGCCATCACTCGCATCATCCTAGCATCAAGCCCTGAAGATGCAGTTACTGCGTTTAATAAGACGTTTCCGAATATTGCACCTGAAATCAAGAAAATCATCACTCAGGCCACGCAAGATTCTTTCTAAATAAACTAATGTATGTACTCAACTACCTCGGAAAATAATGATTAAAACGTCCCTAAAAACGCCATCAAATACACAGCCATTGGAATGGTGTGCATTGAACTAAAATCTCGTTTCGTATTGCATCGATTCGTTTGCATCGTGAAAGCAAGTGCTTGCTCAAGTTTTGGAATATCCAAAATGCTGTTAATCAACGGTGTTTTCACAGCTTGCGACACAAAGTGACGCGCTGTATCCAATTGTCGATTAAAACGGTCATGATAATCGGGTGAAAATGGCTCTTTGGTTGTTCTAAAGCGCAGTTCATCAGGCATTAAACCCCGCATGCCACCTCGTATAGAGTAGCGCTTGTAACCCTCGCGAACTTTTAAATCCCCAGGTAGCGCCAAACAAAACTCCAGCATGCGTTTATCATTATACGGATAACTAAATTGCACCGGAGCACCTTGATCATCATGGACAACCCCATTGTGAGCTTGCAAAGCACCCGGCAACAAAGGCATAAGCCCTTCTCGGAGTATAAATTTAATCCACGATCGATCATAGCGCGCTGTATGCAAGCGTGATTAAAGAAGAGTGCTTAGAGTGACGAGCCTTTGAATGGGTTTTGGGAGAAGCTGAATTAAAAAATAGGCGCCGAGCTGGAATAGACTGATAAAATTAATAAACTGCATGACAAACCTCCTTGTTTGGGGTGTTGTATGTATATTGTTTAAGATCTTAATCAAAGCAAACAAGATCGAATATTGGTCACATTACATACCAAAAGAGCACAAAAGATAAATAAATTATAATAATATGGGGAATTATCACCTCTTGCGTCGTTTGGACTAGGGCTTTTTGACATTTCAGATCTCGACGTCCCGCGAGCAAGTCGCGGGACTTAGGCCTTCGGAAGATGAATTGTCAACACGCCCTAGATTTGTCTCTCATTCAGGGGATCCTTCACTGCATTCAGGATGACGTTTGGCTTGAGGGTTATGTTTGGTTTGAGGGGGTCGCAAATGAGGGTATATTGAAAAATTAAAACAGCTTGTTGCGCTCAACCTGATCGACTAAAATAGTGATAAATTAAGGTCTCGACGTTAACGATTTTTATTGAACGGACCAGTACACCCTCGTTGCAAGCATTGGATAAGCCATCTAGGTCGCAACGATGGTATTTAAAAAGGAAAGAATTAATGGCTAAAACACAATCCTCCATGTTGCCACTGGGCACGCAAAGCCCAGCTTTTTCGCTGATTGATGTAGTCAGTGGGAAAATAGTTCGTTTATCTCTAGACAGTAAGAACATAGGCTCGGTGATCATGTTTATTTGCAATCACTGTCCTTATGTCAAGCATGTTAATCCAGAATTAGTCCGCATTGCACACGATTATATGCCTAAAGGCATTCGCTTTGTCGCAATTAATTCCAATGACATCACTCATTATCCAGATGATGCACCCGACATGATGAAAAAAACTGCACTCGAATTAGGCTATCCCTTCCCCTACTTGTTTGATGAAACACAAGAAGTCGCCATGGCGTATCAAGCTAAGTGTACTCCTGATTTTTATGTGTTTGATAAAAACCATGCGTTGGTTTATCGTGGGCAACTCGATAACTCCCGCCTAGGTAATCAGATAAAGATCACCGGAAAATCAATTCGCGATGTCCTTGATGGCCTACTAGAAGGCAAAGCCATAGATACTGAGCATCAACAGCCGAGTTTAGGATGCAGCATCAAGTGGACCCGCGAGAATGCAGAACGCCAGACTATTCACCGTTAGGGAATGGCATACGCCAATACAAATAAAAAAACCTGCTCAAGGCAGGTTTTTTTATGGAAGCAAATAACACTTACTTACCAGGAACAACTTCAACTTGAAGCTTTGCAATCACATCGCTGTGAACATGGATATCAATCACATATTGACCAACAGAGTGCAAAGGACCATCTGGCATCACGATTTCACGTTTGCTCACTTCAACTGATTTAGCTAACAAAGCATCTTTGATTTCTGTTGGACCAACAGAACCATACAACTTGCCTTCGTCACTGGCTTGAGCCGAAATAACCACAGTTGTGTCATTAAGTTTTGATGCGCGTTGTTCAGCTTGGGTAAATAGTTGTAACGCTTTTTTCTCAAGATCCGCACGACGCAATTCAAATAACTCAACATTTTTATCTGTTGCAAACACAGCTTTGCTTTGTGGAATCAAAAAATTACGGCCATACCCTGGTTTGACGTTAACCTTGTCACCCAAATTCCCGAGATTTTTGACCTTTTCCAATAAAATAACTTGCATTTTACTAACCCCTTATGTTGTTTTACCTGCAATAGTTGGCAAGTAAAACCTCAAATTAAATAAACTATCCAATGATCCCAAAATGACGTAAACAGGTAACATAATAAATGGCACCAGTATCAATGGCAGAACCAGTATTAACGTAGCTCCACGTATTTTTCTTCCCGCCAAAGCGTAAAAACATACACTCAAGCCGGCAAACAAAAAATACATGATCAATAAAGGTAAAATATTCATCGCAATGAACTTACCTTGACTGGCTGCTGCTAACATAAGTACCAGCATCAAAAGGCCCATTTTATTGCCGCGCAATGCATGCATTTCTTGACGGTAGCCGCCAGGATAATACAATTGAGATTGCACGGATCGTGCCAATGTTAACGGCAGCGCCGCTGATAAAACCAAACTCGCCAATTGCAACCCAAACAAATAATTAGCCAGTACCAATGGATTGGAACCGCGAAAATTTGCCAATGCTTTTGGAAGCACCTCAGGGTTTAATTCACTCATTGCAGCCGTCAAGTACTGATACTGAGCGGAAATAAATTCCGGCATAAATACCTGAAACAAGATGGCACAGGTTAACATCAGCAGGAAAAAAACACCCGCTACGGTTCGCCAACTGGCTGTCATGCCTAACACGCAAGCCGCTATATAACACGGAATAAAGGCAAGCAATGTATTGATGATTCCCAATTTGATAGGCGCCACAGCTACAGAGCAGGCCAAAAAGGCAGTCATGACGGGCATGAGCAACATGGCTCCATCGCGCCAACCTTTTTTTAATGTGACCAATGCAATAATAGCTAATGAAACCCACGTAGTATAAGGAATCAATGCCAGAATAACGGCATACAACATGGCATGCCGATTATTGTCTAGCAGCTTCTTTCCCTGTTGGCTTATGAGACCGTTTACGTTCATCATGATTATCTATGGCTATCGCAATAAGGCAACAATCCAAGGAATCGAGCTTGCTTGATGGCTTTAGAAACACGTCGTTGAAAACGAGCTTGGATACCTGTAATACGGCAAGGAACGATTTTACCTGTTTCGCTGATGTAATTTTTTAGAAAATTTACATCTTTATAATCGATCTCAGTGGCGCCTTCACTAAAGCGACACATTTTTTTACGTCGGAAATAAGTTGACATGAAGGTCTCTCCTTAAGCTGCTGTACGCGGTTCTTTTTCTTTTTTCATCATGATCGATTCAACAGTAATCGCTTCTTTTTGAATAAGAATAAGGTTTCTAATGATTGCATCGTTAAATTTGAACGCAGTTTTCAATTCGTCCAACGCTTCTTGATTGCATTCAATGTTAAGCAGCATGTAGTGTGCTTTATGTACATCGTTAATTGGGTAAGCCAATTGTCTACGGCCCCAATCTTCTTTGCGATGAATAACACCTTCGTGTTTAGTAATGATGCCCTCGTAACGCTCAACCATAGCAGGAACTTGCTCGCTTTGGTCAGGGTGTACAAGAAACACAACTTCGTAATGTCTCATGGTAACTCCTTGTGGATTATAGCCTTCTTAGTTTAATGTTAAGTAAGGCAAGGTTTATAAGCGGGCTAATAATAACCGATTTAGCATCAGAAGGAAAACAATTTTTATCCCGTTTGAACGAAAGCTTCTCACGCCGACGCTCATGACCGATGTACTATCACAAAAACAATTGCACGCAGAAATAAAATCGTGTTATAACTCATTAAAAAATAACAAGGTTTTCTATGAATATAATCCTGCTACCGTTTGAAGAACCCCTCACATTCAGTGTTAACGGTGAAACAGTTCAAGTTGTTGCATTTAAAACTCAAGAGCATGGCAATATTAAGTTTGGTGTAGAAGCTCCTCGTTCTGTCCATGTTCATCGTGAAGAAATTTATCATGCGATTAAACAAAAAGAAGAACAATGTAGCGTAGATTAAGGTACATAAGTTGCATAACTCTTGACAAGTTGATCTGCATTGTGCAAAATCATCCTTTTTTTATACCTGAATTATCGGAGATTGTCAGTGGCAAATATTAAGTCAGCGATTAAACGTGCGCGCCAAAACATTAAAATACGTCAACATAACGCCAGTGCGCGCTCTATGTACCGTACATTTATCAAGAACGTTCTTAAAGCAGTTGAAGCAGGCGATCAAGAAGTAGCACGTGCTGCTTATGCTAAAGCTCAACCAATCATTGATAAAGCAGCTGGCAAAGGCCTTTTGCACAAGAACAAAGCATCACGAATTAAAAGCCGCCTAAGTGCTCGTGTTAAAGCAATGGCTGCTTAATCCAGCGTTTCCGTTACTCTAATCCGAAAACAACCGAACCGGCGTGCCGGTTCGGTACTTCTCAACAATGCCAACAAGCAACTTTCACAGAATACTTGATTGCCATTTCCTTCGTTTTAGGGCACTATTTGTGCTTTAGTAAATTTCATCATTAGAGAGACCTATGGCAAAAGAAGATCACATCGAGATGCTCGGTACAGTTATCGACACCCTACCTAACACAATGTTTCGTGTAGAACTCGAAAATGGGCACATTGTTACAGCTCATATTTCAGGACGCATGCGTAAAAATTACATCCGAATTTTAACAGGCGATAAAGTCAAAGTTGAATTAACACCTTATGATTTAACCAAAGGCCGAATTATATTCCGAGATAAAAACTAGAGGCTGTTTACATTTGAACTCTGCCCTATCGTCCCGCGGCTTATCCGCGGGATTCACAGATGTAGGCATTAACAACAAATATTTTCGTATATACTGATTCTACCTCAATCCCCAGCAACCATCATTTCCTCAATCAATATCGATCCACAGCGTGTTGACATATTCGGATTAATATCACTCCCAATAGCAATAATCGATCTAAACATGTCTTTCAAATTACCTGCAATGGTAATTTCTTCAACAGGATATTGAATTTGTCCGTTTTCAACCCAAAAACCGCTTGCACCGCGAGAATAATCACCCGTAATGGCATTTGCACCATTCCCCATTAGCTCAGTAACCAACAAGCCTGTACCCATTTTTTTGAGTACCTCTGAAAAATCGCCTGCTGTCGGATCAACAGTTAAATTAAACACCCCACCAGCGTTTGCCGTGGTTTTTAAGCCCATTTTTCGTGCAGAGTAACTGCCTAAAACATACTGACAAACACGACCATGATCTACGAGCACATTGTTTCTAGTCGGCACGCCTTCACTATCAAAAGACGAACTACCCAAAGCGCCTAGAAGATGAGGTTGCTCATGAATACGCACAGACTCTGGAAAAACTAACTGACCAATGGAATCCATTAAAAAAGAATTTTTACGGTATAAATTTGAACCACTTATCGCACCTATGAACGATCCAATAAGCCCACTGGATAGCCTTGAGGAGAATAAGACCGGCATCTTTCGTGTTTTAAGTTTTTGACCGCCTAAACGACTCACTGCTCGATCCACTGCACTCTTAGCTAATAACTCCAGTGACACTAGGTCGTTTGCATTGCGAGCCGTAGTGTAGTCATAATCGCGCTGCATCAACTCCCCTTCTTTGGCTATCAAGGAACAGCTTATGCTATGACGGCTGCTTTGCATCACTCCTTCCCAACCTAGGGTGTTTGCAAACGCCTGACAAAAATTATAGGTAGAAATATTCACGCCATCTGAATTAGCAATGCGTTTATCCATATCCAATGCTTGCTGTTCACAACGCAAAGCCATTTCAATGGCTTGCGGTGGCGTAATGTCCCATGGATGATACAAATCCAGTTCTTGATAGGGTCTATCCAGTAAATCTTTGTCTGGTAAACCAAAGCAAGGATCTTCAGCGCTCACTTTAGCGATATCCAATGCAGCGGAAACCATTGCCTCTAAGGCCGCAGGCGATGTATCACTGCTACTCGCACTACCCTTTCGCTGACCGATATAAACCGTAAGCCCAACGCCTCGGTCTTCACTGAACGCGACTGTTTCAACCTCCCGCATACGCACATCAACCGAGTAACCCGTATCATGATTTACTGCAACACTCGCGTCTGTAGCGCCCTTTTGTCGAGCGATGTCCAATACATCATTCATGAGCTGCGTTAATTCATGGGTTGACTTTAACTGGGTTTTATTGGTAATTTGCGGTAATGTTTTCATGATGGTTCCAGTAATTCGTATGTGCTTAAGGATACAATATTAATATGCCCAGGCAAACCATCGCGCAGTGCAAAACACAATTAATACGCATTGCTGTGTTATTTTTTTTAATCTGTTCAGCCTACCAATCTTTTGCTGGTGAATGGCGCGAGCTCGCTCCAGGTGTCGAATATCAGGACCTTAACGCCAATCTATTAATCCCTTGGTCTCATATTCATGCCTTTCGGATTGATTTAAGCAAAAACAAATTAGATTTGATCATGGCAAATGATTTATCCCTTCATAATGCTTCTGTGGATGCGTTTGCTCACCACAGTAATGCTCTCATCGCGATTAACGGCGGTTTTTTTGATCACAACTACCAACCGTTGGGCTTACGTATCGGTAGTCAACGACAGCACAGCCCCATAAAAAATATCAGTTGGTGGGGGATATTTTATGTTAAGGATCAAAAACCCCATTTATCCAGTTTGGCTCAATATTCCAGAGACTCTGAAGTAGATTTTGCGGTTCAAAGCGGCCCGCGTTTACTAGTCAAAGGGAAAATTCCTTCTCTAAAAACCGGTTATGCTGAACGATCGGCATTAGGCATCACACGAGATGGCCGAGTCATTATCCTTGTCACAAACAACTCTCCCATGACCACAACTGCATTGGCTCAATTACTAAAAACACCTCCATTAAGCTGCGAGGATGCGCTTAATTTGGATGGAGGCAGCTCTAGTCAATTAAATGCGCACATGGGATTATTTCAAATTAATGTCCATGGTTTTTCAAACGTAAGTGACGCGATTGTTGTCAAAGCACGCCACTCGATCTAAACACGCCAAAATCCATTTTAAAGTCACACATCTTTTCCACAACTTATCCACATCATATACCCAGAGTTATTTCTTGACGTAAATCCAAAAATCCCTTATCTTGTGTGACCAGGGTAATAAAATTACTAGATATAGTGTTTTGAACCCATAAATTTTTTTCACGGAGGCAGGCATGTCTGATATTCTTGAGCCGATACAAAGTGTTACCTTTTCTAATCAGCTGGAATTAAATGCTACATTCCCTGGTTCATTAAAGTTTATGAACCGCAATAAAAAAGCTGTACCCTATGATGATGAAGAGATCAAAGTAGCTATGGCCAAAGCGTTTATCGCGGTTGAAGGCGGCACAGCAGCAGGTTCGACTCGGATTCGTCAATTAATCGATGACATGACGCAGCAAATTACTCAAACTTTTAAGCGCCGTCTTCCTGGTGGTGGAACTATTGATATTGAAGATATTCAAGATCAAGTCGAATTAGCCTTGATGCGTCAGGGTCAGCACAAAGTCGCTGTTGCTTATGTTTTATATCGTGAAGCACGCCGTAAATCGCGTGATGCCGAGATTAAAAGCAAGCCAGCAGACGCCAATGCTTTATTAATCACGATGCCTGATGGATCCATTCAACCGCTAGACATGGAACGCGTCAACACGATTGTGAATGAAGCCTGTCGTGATTTAGATAATGTACACGCTGAGCCTGTCATTAAAGACGCGTTGCGCAATCTTTACAGTCAAGCCAAATTATCGGATGTGCATAAAGCGTTAATTATGGCCTCTAGAACCCTCGTAGAAACCGAACCTAATTACACCTACGTGAGTGCTCGCCTGCTTCTTGACAGCATGCGTATAGAAGCGCTAGGCAAGTTAAACTTAAAAGACGATGCTACATTTGATGACATGACGTCATTGTATCCTTCTTATTTTAAATGCTACATCGCACATGGTATTGAACAAGGTATTCTCGATAAAAAATTAGGTGAATTTGATTTGGAACAATTGGGACAAGCCCTACTGCCCCAACGTGATATGCAGTTTAACTATCTAAGTTTACAAACCTTGTTTGATCGTTATTTTATTCATGATCAAGGTGTTCGCTACGAACTGCCTCAAGCTTTTTTCATGCGAGTAGCCATGGGGCTTGCTGTTCGCGAGCACCACAAAGAAGCTAAAGCCATTGAGTTTTATACCTTACTGTCATCATTTGACTACATGTCATCAACACCTACGCTCTTTAATTCAGGCACAGTACGTCCCCAATTATCGAGCTGTTATCTCACCACCGTGCCTGATCATCTCGACGGTATTTACAGTGCCATTAAAGACAATGCGCTGTTATCTAAGTTTGCAGGTGGTTTAGGTAACGATTGGACTCCTGTTCGTGCAATGGGTTCCCATATCAAAGGCACCAATGGCAAGTCTCAAGGCGTGGTTCCATTTTTAAACGTTGCTGATGCTACAGCAGTCGCTGTTAACCAAGGTGGTAAGCGCAAAGGTGCGGTCTGTGCTTACTTAGAATGCTGGCACCGTGATGTTGAAGAGTTTCTTGAATTGCGTAAAAACACCGGCGATGACCGCCGACGTACGCACGACATGAACACAGCCTTGTGGATCCCAGACTTGTTTATGGAGCGCGTTCAAGCTGATGCAGATTGGACCCTATTCTCTCCCAATGACGTTCCAGGCTTACACGACAGCTATGGTAAAGCTTTTGAAGCGTTGTATGTGAGCTTTGAAGAAAAAGCACGTCGTGGTGAAATCACCAACGTCAAAACAGTTCCTGCGCTCAAACTGTGGCGTAAAATGCTCTCAATGTTGTTTGAAACAGGCCATCCTTGGCTCACTTTTAAAGATGCATGTAACTTGCGTTCACCACAACAACACACTGGCGTGATTCACAGTTCGAATTTGTGCACAGAAATCACGTTAAACACTTCCGAAGATGAAATTGCCGTGTGCAACTTAGGCAGCATTAATTTGCCAGCGCATATCATCAATGGCAAGTTGGATGAGGCGAAGCTCAAGCGCACCATCAACACAGCCATTCGTATGCTGGATAACGTGATAGATATCAACTTCTACTCCGTGCCGCAAGCGCGCAACTCCAACCTGAAGCATCGGCCAATCGGCATGGGCTTGATGGGTTTCCAAGATGCGTTGTATGCACTAGGCATTGATTATACGTCACAAGCAGCTGTTGATTTTGCAGATACCTCTATGGAGCTTATCAGTTATTATGCTATCGATGCGTCGTCTGATCTAGCCCGCGAACGTGGTAAGTACTCTAGCTACGAAGGATCCTTATGGAGCAAAGGCATTCTGCCAATAGACTCCATTGGCCTATTAAAACAAGCCCGTGGCGCCAACCTCGAGCAAGATCAATCGCACACGCAAGATTGGGAAGCGCTGCGCGTTAAGGTTCGTACTCAAGGTATTCGCAACTCAAATATCATGGCCATTGCACCGACTGCTACCATTTCTAATATCTGTGGCGTATCGCAATCGATCGAGCCGACCTATCAAAACCTCTATGTAAAATCAAATTTATCTGGAGAGTTTACAGTGATCAATCCTTATCTGGTTGCTGACTTGAAAGCACTAGGCTTGTGGGATGAAGTCATGGTCAATGACTTGAAGTACTTCAACGGCAGCGTGCAACCCATTAGTCGCATTCCTGCAGACTTGAAAACCCGTTATGCGACCGCTTTTGAAATCGACCCTCACTGGCTGATTGAAGCTGCTTCACGCCGTCAAAAATGGCTTGATCAGGCGCAATCGCTTAACGTTTACATGGCGAAGCCTTCCGGTAAAAAATTAAATGATTTGTATAGCTTGGCGTGGTTGCGCGGCTTAAAAACCACCTATTATTTACGTAGTTTGGGTGCTAGCAACGCAGAAAAATCAACGGTAACCGATGGTGCTCTCAATGCGGTCAAACTGGAAGAACCCAAAGTTTGTTCCATTCTTGATCCAGATTGCGAAGCATGCCAATAACGAGGAAATAAACATGACAACAACTACAATGGAATATTCATACAGCGCTGCGGTAAATCCTGGCGCTACAGGCCTTGAAGTACCAGAAATGGGTGCTGGCCGCATTCATGTTGATGATAAAAAAATCATTAACTGCCGTGCGGATTTGAATCAGTTGGTTCCCTTCAAGTACACATGGGCTTGGGATAAATATTTAACAGCATGCGCAAACCATTGGATGCCAAATGAAATCAGCATGAGCGCTGATTTGGCGTTATGGAATGATCCCAATGGCCTGACTGAAGATGAACGTTTAATTATCAAGCGCAATTTAGGCTTTTTCTCAACAGCAGATTCTTTGGTAGCCAATAACTTAGTATTAGCCGTGTATCGTCACATTACTAATCCTGAGTGCAGACAGTACCTTCTGCGTCAAGCGTTTGAAGAAGCATTACATACGCATGCTTATCAATACATCATTGAAAGCTTAGGCATGAATGAAGCGGAAGTCTTTAACATGTACCGCGAAATTCCTTCTGTTGCGACCAAAGCCTCTTGGGCTCTGCCGTTTACCCAAAGTCTTGGCGATGCCAATTTTAATACTGGCACGGTAGAAGATGATCAACGTCTGTTAAGGGATCTGATTGCTTTTTATGTTGTATTTGAAGGCATTTTCTTCTACGTAGGGTTTACACAAATACTCTCTATGGGACGACGGAACAAAATGGTCGGGACGTCTGAGCAATTTCAATATATTTTGCGTGATGAATCCATGCACATGAATTTTGGTATTGACGTCATCAATCAAATCAAAATTGAAAATCCCCATTTGTGGACACCGCAATTCAAACAAGAAATTGTTAAGTTGATTCGCGACGGCGTAGAAATGGAATACCAATATGCCAAAGACACCATGCCAAATGGTATTTTGGGCATGAATGCTGAGATGTTTGAGGAATACCTCCACTTCATCGCTAACCGCCGTTTAACTCAAATTGGCCTGCCAGAAGAGTACCCTGGTGCGGAAAATCCATTCCCATGGATGAGTGAAATGATGGATTTGAAGAAAGAAAAGAATTTCTTTGAAACTCGCGTCATTGAATATCAAGCCGGTGGTACATTAAGCTGGGATGATGAAGAATAAGCTACCCTATAGGTTGGGCTTTGGCCCAACCTATACCATAGAACAAAACCGCCAATGGAATCTCTAGCAACATGAATAATCAGCAATTATCCAAAATTTTAAAAAAAAAAGCACAGTCACGAAGAGATAAGTAGTATTCTTAATGCACTCGACGTTGAAGGCCTTTCCCAAAAAAACATTGATTTTATATTACAAAAAACTCAACGTTCATTGATGTGTCAGCTCCTGAAAGCTTACGCTCATTCTTATAACAAAAACTATGAACAAGCAAAAAAAATATTACTCAACTCATGTAAAGATGATAAATTTTTCAGCACCTACCTTCTAGGACGCATGCATAGACTTGGACATGGCACCGAGAACAATAAACCCGATTATAGTCAAGCGATATCCCTGTTTGATGTCGCGATAGAACAGGGTAATACCGATGCCATGGTTGAACGTGCAGAAATGTATTGCATCGGTCAAGGAACTGAACTCAATCGACCCAATTATACTGGCGCAATAGCGCAACTTAACCGTGCAATTGAGCGCGGAAATACCAATGCCATGGATGCTCGTGCTTGGATGTATATAAGTGGACTAGGCACGGAAAACAATCGACCCAACTATATTAAAGCCAAAGCACTACTCGACAAAGCCATAAAATTGGGAAGTACGAATGCAATGTCGATACTTGCTTACATGTATCAAACTGGGGAGGGAGTTGAAAACAATCAACCTGATTATGAAAAGGCAATATTACTTCTAGATGAAGCCATTATGCACGGAAGCAGGTCAGCGATGACCTCCCGTGCAGAAATGTATATTAGTAGAGAAAATCTTGAGAATGGTGGACCCGATTTTGCTAAAGCAATCGAACTGTTGAACTCAGCCATTGAATGCATGTCCTCGGAAGCCATGGTCGAACGTGCAAAGATGTATTTAAATGGCCAAGGCACTGAAGATAATCGACCGGATTATGCGAAAGCCATCTTACTGTTAAACAAAGCCATTGAACACAGGAGTGTGGAGGCAATGTATGTGCGTGCTCGCATGTATCGAGATGGGAATGGCGTTGAAAATACAATCCCAGACTATCACAATGCCATATTGCTGCTTGAACAATGCATAGAACAACGATACCCTGAAGCCATGTATACCCTTGCACACATGTATATAAAAGGAATTGGAACTGTAGGTAATCGACCAGATTATGAAAAGGCGGAGCAACTGTTTAATAGTGCGGCTCCTCATGGACATATTAGTTCCATGCTTGCTCTTGCGGACCTATCTATTCAAAGCAAACAACCCACTCGATACGCTGACGCAATGCGACAAATACTAAATGCACTTGATAAAGATCCCTCTTCATCAGAAAAAATTGCAATAGAACAAAGATTAGCACAATTATCAACTCTTCAATTTAATGAAGCGAGTCATTTTTTATTCAATAATTTATACCGGTTTAATGGTGTATTTTCACAGAACAAAAACGAAGCAATGACTCTTTTTCACAAGCAACCTTCGAACTATTTTATTGAGTTTTGTAAAGATTGCATCCAAGAAATTAGAACATTGTCTTACGATGAAGACAGTTATCAGCGTCAACTTGAACAAATAAACGAACTAGTTGACCATATACCCATGGATAAAAAAACACCTGCGGTAACCGCATCGATCAATCGGTATATGGGTTATGCCAAATTTTTGATTCTTGGTGAACTAGAAGACGCCTACCAGCATTTTCGTAATATACCGCAAGACTATTTAACAGAAGACGATTTCAGTACATTGGCCGATATGATGCATATCATAGCTTCTGACAGCGACGATCCGACGAATACAAACTTATTGATGGCACAACGTTTTGCCGAGTGTGATATGGAAGCAGCAAACAAAAAAAGAAAAATCTCATATGACACAGATCAACACCGGATTTTATCAACATTAGTACTTAACAAATCTTCGTTTTTTGAAAGAAGCTACCATGCATTTGATTCACAAGAGCGCCTGAAATTACATGCAAAACCACAACCTTTAAGTAGACATTTGCAACAAATGAACCTGTTAAAAGAATACCAACTCTATTTATCATTAAAAACTAAATTCGAACCCACAAGAGTGAGTTCCTCTCTATTCTTTTCAGCGTATTCACTACAGAACTCGACTTTACCAGCTGACACTGAGAGCGTGATCACGTCGATGATTAACGCACTGGATAAGGGTATTGAATTGAACACTCTTTTAGAGCTTAAAGAAACCAAACTAGCGCGCATTAACAATCAAAGCTTTAATGAATTGATCGAGAAACTTCTTGAACTGCCTTTTTTGCCGGAGCTAACCGCATGTTAAATCACACTTTTAACACCATAAAGTAGGCATATACATAATCAGGCAACTCTCGGGTTGCTTGAACATAAGCTTGTTTACCTTGGTAAACCCCTGATAAAAAATCAACCTGATAGAGGTTATCTGCAAATGCGCCGCCAGTATCCGCAAAAATTCCCGCGCGCGAGATAATTTTTCCCTTTTTATCAGGGTATTGGATCATTAACAATTGACCCAGACCAAACTGCGTTAAATCAGCTGCAAACGTAACACCTGGGTTGACCGTGATTTTATGATCAGAGTCCTTGCCATAGCCTTTTATGCCATCAACTTGTTTAAAATACCAATAACGTTCTTGATCATACGGCGGCTTCAGTTTGTCATAAGCAATATTGTTATTGCGATGCACATTAAATGTTTTTCGACCTAAGTGATTGCCAAAGTCAGCAACAAGGGTTCCTTGCATCAAAGCAGACTCAAGATCGTCTCGGGTTACATAAGCCAAGACAGGCACGCCCTTTCCATTCAATGCACCGCGCAAAATAGCTTGTTTACCGTATTTGAATCGAACCAGGCTAGGTTGTTGATTGGCCTGTTCCAAAGTCATCAACTGCTCGTCTTTTGGGAGTGCATAAATGGCAAAAGGGGCGGCAGGATTTTGAGTAGCGGATGCCTTCGATAGATGCACATAATATTTAGTCATTAATATTCGATCTATCGGCAAATTTTTCAACAAAGGTTTGTTAACAGAAAATCGCCTTGCTTGGTCAAGATCAGGCTGCCAACGAATAAAATTAAAGTGCTTCTTAACAAACACAGGATCATTAAGCTGCGCTTGATGTTGGCAAATAAATCTTAACGTTGCTTTCATGCGCCAAAGGCTCACCGGAAAAACCTTTCCTTCATGGATCACTTGAGGATCGT
Organism: Legionellaceae bacterium; assembly: GCA_947477015.1. Taxonomy (GTDB): domain Bacteria; phylum Pseudomonadota; class Gammaproteobacteria; order Legionellales; family Legionellaceae; genus DDPF01. The sequence goes on along the minus strand of CANJSM010000007.1, from coordinate 585 downwards.
AGTCTGCTCCCTTATCAAGATAGGCGAGCGTTTCTTTTGCCGTCGCACACAATGCAGGACCATCCAGCTCATAGCGGGCATCAGGTAGAGGTATTCCGGGAGAAAGACGGGGGGACGCCATGCTCTGAACACTGCATAAGAGTCCTAAACCAAAGATGGCTGCGGTTATCTTGTTTGTGTTCATTTTGAATTTACCTTAGGTGTAGAACTGAATTATCAACAGCTGCTAAAAATGTTTTTAACTCTAACATAGAGCTATTTGTTAGTAAATTTTGTCAGTTACACTAGCACGGCTGTCGCATTAAAATTTGATCAACCTGCCGTAGGTTGGGCCTTGGCCCAACAATCTAGCTATTAAATTTCGTTTTATTTGACGAAGAGTAAGAAATAAGATCAAATGCCACATTCAAATTTTGATGAGGTGGCACGATGCATAAGGTTGGGTACATACGCATTTCTAGAAAAAAATTGTACCCACTCACTGAGATTTTATTTGTGGTTTTGTGTGGCAGTATCTGTGGGGCTGAAAGTTGGCGAGATTTTGTATTGTTTGGTGAATCAAAAATTGAGCTTTTAAAAGAATAT